>NZ_JBEOVN010000079.1:0-30740 GCF_040295565.1 Streptomyces sp. NPDC002785
TCGGCGGAACCAGGACCTCTCACCTGGCCCGCCTCGAACTCGCCGCCTGAACCGCGATCAAGACCGCCGCTTTGCGGATTTCCCAACGGAGTCCTTCAGGGCGGCGAGGATGTCAAAGGTCCACGCTGTCGCGCAGCTTCGTCGGCGTCAGGAACAGCGCGGCGATCACACCGATCACCGCGATGCCCGCCGAGATCAGGAAGATGGTGCCGGTCGCGTCACCGTAGGCGGCGCGCACCACCTCCTGGATCTGCGGCGGCATCGCGTCGATGTTCAGGGTGGCGCCGCCGGATGACGAGGCCGCAGGGTCGACGCCGAGCTTCGCCAGGCCATGGGTGATCTTCGTGGCGACCTGGTTGGCGAGCACCGCCCCCAGCACCGAGACACCGATCGTGCCGCCGAGCGAGCGGAAGAAGGTGATCGCACCGCTGGCCGCGCCGAGTTCGCCGAGCGGGACGGTGTTCTGGAGGACGAGAACCAGATTCTGCATCGACATGCCGACACCCGCGCCGACGGCGAGCATGCCGATCGAGACGAGGATCAGTGAGGTCTCGTGGTCGATGGTGGACAGCCCCAGGAAGCCCAGGGTGAGGACGACGATGCCGGTGATGATGTACGGCTTCACCTTGCCGGTCCTGGAGACCAGACGTCCGGCAACGGTGGAGGAGACCAGCACGCCGAACATCAGCGGGATGGTGAGGAGTCCGGCCTCGGTCGGTGAGTAGCCGCGGCCGATCTGGAAGTACTGACCGAGGAAGACCGCGCCGCCGAACATCGCCATGCCGACCGCGAGGCTCGCGACGATGGCGAGAGCGGGGTCGCGGCGGCGTACGACGTGGAGCGGGACGACCGGCTCGTCGACCCGGTTCTCGACCACGACGGCCGCGATCAGGATCAGGGCGCTGACGCCGACCATGACGAGGGTCTGCCAGGACAGCCAGTCGAAGTCGTTGCCTACGAAGGTGACCCAGAGCAGCAGCAGGCTGACGCCGCCGGCGATCAGCGAGGCACCCAGGTAGTCGACCTTCGTCTCCGGGCGGCGGACCTCGGCAAGGTGCAGGGTGCGGGTGAGCATCACGAGGGCGATCAGTGTGAACGGTACGGCGATGAAGAAGCACCAGCGCCAGCCGAGCCACGACGTGTCGGTGATGAAGCCGCCCAGCAGCGGTCCGCCGACGGTGGCGACGGCCATGACACCGCCGAGGTAACCGTTGTACCGGCCGCGTTCCTTGGGGCTGATCATCGCGGCGATGATGACCTGGACCAGCACCTGGAGAGCGCCCATGCCGAGACCCTGAACGGCGCGGAAGGCGATCAACTGCCCGGTGGACTGGGCGAATCCACAGGCGACCGACGCGATCACGAAGATGCCGATGGATATCTGGAGCAGCAGCTTCTTGCTGAACAGGTCGGCGAGCTTGCCCCAGATCGGAGTGGAGGCCGTGGAGGCCAGCAGGGACGCGGTGACGACCCAGGTGTACTGCGACTGGGTGCCGTTGAGCGAGCCGATGATCTTCGGCAGTGCCACCGAGACCACCGTGCTGCTGATCATCGCCACGAACAGCACGATCAGCAGCCCGCTCAGCGCACGCAGCACATGACGGTGATCCATCGGCGCGACTTCGGTCGGCGCAGCCGTTTGTGCGCTCACGCGCAACCTCCGGAAGGGTTCGATCAGGAGCAGGAAAGGCTTCACCATACATGCGCAATGAGCAATTTTGCCCATCGTGCAATTATTCCCGATGTGGAGATAATGAACCCATGGAGAGCTCTGTGGGACTGCGGGAACGCAAGAAGGAAGCCACCAGGCAGGCCGTGCACGAGGCGACCTTGCGGCTCACCGTCGAGCACGGCTTCGACCACGTCACGGTGGAGGCCGTCGCGGACGCGGCCGGGATCTCCCGCAGAACGTTCTCCAACTACTTCACGGGCAAGGAGGACGCCCTCCTGTACGGGGAGGAGCAGCAGATCAGGGATCTCGTACGCACCGTGCGCGAGAGGCCCGCCGAGGAGAGCGCGTGGGCGGCGCTGCGGGCGGCCATGACGCAGTTCGCCGAACGGGTTTCACCACCGGAGCGCGCGTGGGCCCTGCGCACCAGGCTGGCGATGCGGCACCCTTCACTGCTGGCCCGGCAACTCGCCAATCACGCAGCTCTGGAAAGGGACTTGGCCGAGGCCGTGGCGGTCCGCCAGGGCCCGTCGGAGAAGTCGGTCCGGCCCCTGGTCCTGGCGGCGGCGTTCCTGTCCTCGCTGCGGATCGCCATGCGCATGTGGATCGAGGAGGATCTGGCCCGGGAGCCCGCCGAGGTGATCGACGAGATTCTGGACGAGATGGCCTGCCGGTTCGACTGAGCCGGGCGGGGACGCGACATGGCGTTGGCCTGACCAGCGGCTATGGGGTGGCCGCCTGGACCGGGGTGTCGAGCGGTCTGCTGACCGTTTCCGATCTCACCGCTCTGGCACAGAAGGTGGGCGGCACTCGCAGCGTTGGCCCGGTGTGCCGGAGGGCTTACCGAAAGCAGGACGATTTCGTCACCACTACGAACGTTGCCTGGTGCTGCACTAGAAGCTGTCCAGCACGTTCGCGACAAGGTTCGTCACCCCGTATTTCACGTGGTGCCAGCGATTGCAGTACCGCTTCGGCCGCCACCAACTGCGTTGCTTGATCGGCCGTTTGCATTACTTGCACGGCTTCAGGCGCAGCTTGACGTCCAGTCCTCCCATACCGCGACTTTAGCGGCCCTCGGTAAAGAAACTCCGTGGATTCGCTGCCAGTTCACGCCCAGGGCGTCCAGCTTCAGGACGGCACCTACACCGTCACCAGCACATTCGCCAGACCCGCCGGACCGCACGGACTCCGGGCCGGAGACACGCTGCCTCCGGCCCGGAACCCCCGTCGTTGTCCAGCCTCGTTGATGTCAGTTGTGGATGTCACGGGTGTCAGCGACAGGCTGGACGAAGTCGGGCTACGGGGCCTCCCTCATGTTGGCACCGGTCAGCAACGGGTAGTTGGACCAGCAGTGTCGGCTGCTCGTGGAACGACTACGACCGGCGGCGCAGCGGGAAGATCACGTTCGGTCTCGGAGCGTTACATGGGGGGCAGACAGGTGGACTCGGACACGATCATTGCTACGGCCGCAACGACCATCGCGCTGGGTTCACTCTGGGTCAGCTATACGCAGACCAGGGCCACACGGTTACATAACCGCCAGACCGTGAGGCCCTTGCTTGTGATGCGACGCGTCAAGGAGCGCGAAGGGCATGAGGCCGGGCTTCTGGTCATCAACGCCGGACTTGGGCCAGCCGTCGTGACGAGCTCTGTGGTGCACTTGGACGGAGAATACGTCGGCCAATGGAACTATCACACGCAAGAACGTGTCCTAGCACCGCTGCCTGTGCGGCCCAAGGCTCACTCCCTGCGCCCGGGTGCTGCGGTCCTCGCTGGGCAGTCCACCTTCTTGTTGCATCTTGACGAGTTCGCTGAAAACCAACACGGCTGGTTCTGGGATCTCATCACCCGACGTCTGGTGATCGAGATTCAATACGAGTCGCTCTACGGTGGTGAGGACTTCAGGGCGACGCCTCCACTGTTCTGACCTGGTCGAGGCCGGGAGCCTTCTCCCCGTCGCCGCCATCACCAACACACGCTTGGAGCGGGACGGCTCCGGGCCAGCGGCAGTCAGCCTCCGGCCCGGTGTCACTTCGAGGCTTCGCCCCGTCCGAACTGCGCCTACAGCACCGGCAGCAGGTTCTTCAGCTCGAAGGCCGTGACCTCGCTGCGGTACTCCTCCCACTCCTGCTTCTTGTTGCGCAGGAAGAAGTCGAAGACGTGCTCGCCCAGCGTCTCGGCGACCAGTTCGCTCTTCTCCATCAGCGAGATCGCCTCGCCGAGGTTCTGCGGCAGGGGCTCGATGCCCATCGCGCGGCGCTCCGCGTCGGACAGCGCCCAGACGTCGTCGTCGGCGCCGGCCGGGAGTTCGTAGCCCTCCTCTATGCCCTTGAGGCCTGCGGCGAGCAGCACCGCGTACGTCAGGTACGGGTTGGCGCCGGAGTCGATGGAGCGGACCTCGACGCGGGCGGAGCCGGTCTTGCCGGGCTTGTACATCGGGACGCGGATGAGCGCGGAGCGGTTGTTGTGGCCCCAGCAGATGTACGAGGGTGCCTCGCCGCCGGCGCCCGCGGCACGGGAGGAGCCGCCCCAGATGCGCTTGTAGGAGTTGACCCACTGGTTCGTCACGGCGGAGATCTCCGCGGCGTGGGTGAGCAGACCGGCGATGAAGGAGCGGCCGACCTTGGACAGCTGGTACTCGGCGCCCGACTCGTAGAAGGCGTTGCGGTCGCCCTCGAAGAGGGAGAGGTGGGTGTGCATGCCGGAGCCGGGGTACTCGGAGAACGGCTTCGGCATGAACGTCGCCTGCACGCCCTGCTCCAGCGCGACCTGCTTCATCACCAGACGGAAGGTCATGATGTTGTCGGCAGTGGAGAGCGCGTCCGCGTACCGCAGGTCGATCTCCTGCTGGCCCGGGGCGCCCTCGTGGTGGCTGAACTCGACCGAGATGCCCATGGATTCGAGCATGGTGATCGCCTGGCGGCGGAAGTCCATGCCGACGTTCTGCGGGGTGTGGTCGAAGTAGCCGGAACTGTCGGCGGGGGTGGGGCGGCTGCCGTCGACCGGCTTGTCCTTCAGCAAGAAGAACTCGATCTCCGGGTGGGTGTAGAAGGTGAAGCCCAGGTCGGAGGTCTTGGCGAGGATGCGCTTGAGGACATAACGCGGGTCCGCGAAGGACGGCGAGCCGTCGGGCATCAGGATGTCGCAGAACATCCGGGCCGTGCCGGGAGCCTCCGCGCGCCACGGCAGGATCTGGAACGTACCCGGGTCCGGCTTGGCGATCATGTCGGACTCATACACCCGGGCGAAGCCCTCGATGGCCGAGCCGTCGAAGCCGATGCCCTCGTCGAACGCCTGCTCCAGCTCGGCGGGGGCCACGGCAACGGACTTGAGGTAGCCGAGGACATCGGTGAACCACAGCCGTACGAAGCGGATGTCGCGCTCCTCAAGCGTTCTGAGGACGAATTCCTGCTGCTTGTCCATAGCCACATCCTTGCAGTTCAGACGGTCTGTGCACCACCGCCCGGGGTAGGGGAGAAGCTCCAGTATCACGACCCGGGATTTCACCCAGATTACGCACACGACGTGAGCTGGAGCACCCGGCCACCCACTACGATCGGCGCCCATGGTGAGCACGGGGCGGAGCAGCCTCGCTACCGTCCGGCACGCACCGGTTCCACCGACCCGCTTATTGTCCCACCCCACCCCCTTCGCAGAAGGACCTGACGACATGAGCTTCGACCGCAGGACCCGCATGGAGCAGATGAGCACCACCGACCGCGCGCGGGAGCGCCGCAGCCGTGTCCTGGCCATAGGCCTGAGCGTCCTCGTCGTCACGGGCCTGGTCGGTTTCGGCTCGTACCTGGTGCTGGACAAGTCCGAGGCGGCGGAGAAGAAACAGGCCGTTCAGGCAAAGGACGCCAAGGTGTCCGCGGCGGGGCAGAAGAAGCTCGCCGCCGAGCCGATCGAAGGGCTGAGGACGTGGGAGAAGCTGACCCGCCACCACGTCACCGAGCCCGTGACGTACCCGATGAAGCCCCCGGTCGGCGGTGACCACAGCCCCGTGTGGATGAACTGCGACGGCGAGGTGTACAAAAGGTCGATCCCCGACATGAACGCCGTGCACTCGCTGGAGCACGGATCGGTGTGGGTGACGTACACGGGCAAGGCCTCGGACGCCGATGTGGCGAAGCTCGCCGAGCGGGTCGGCAGGACGCCGTACTCGCTGATGAGCCCGTACGAGGGCCAGGCCGGGACGATCATGCTGAGTGCCTGGGGCAATCAGGTGACGGTGGACAGCGCCGATGACCGGCGGGTCGACCAGTTCTTCGCCGAGTTCGTCCAGGGGCCGCAGACGCCCGAGCCCGGTGCGGCGTGCACGGGCGGAATGGGGGCCCAGTGACCGCGGCGAAACGCGACCGGCGCATCCAGTGGGTGGCGGGCTCCGCCGTCGTGCTCGCGCTGCTGTTCGCGGGGGTGGCGACGGTCGCCTCCGCCCGGGACGACGGTGCGGACCCAGCCGCCGCCCGCGCCCCACGCACACCCGCGGTGGACTCGGCGGACGCCGGTTTCGCCCGCGACATGGCAATCCACCATCAGCAGGCCGTCGAGATGTCCTTCATCGTGCGTGACCGTACGGAGAACGAGGAGGTACGCCGTCTCGCGTACGACATCGCCAATACGCAGGCCAACCAGCGGGGCATGATGCTCGGCTGGCTCGATCTGTGGGAGCTGCCGAAGGCCGCCGCCGGACAGGGGCCGATGGCCTGGATGGCGGCGGGGCACGAGGGACACACGAGGGACGGCATGGACGGGATGGCAAGTATGGGGGCGGGATACCGGGCCCATGACGGCTCCCTCATGCCCGGTATGACCACCAGGAGCGAGCTGAACCGGCTCCGCGGGGCGAGCGGCAGGAAGGCCGAAACCCTGTACCTCCAGCTGATGACCGACCACCACAGGGGCGGCATCGACATGGCCCGCGGCTGTGCGCGGCTGTGCGCGGTGAAGGTGGAGAAGCGGCTGGCCCAGGGAATGGTCGAGGCCCAGCAGTCCGAGCTGGACACGATGGCCCGGATGCTGGCGGCGCGAGGGGCCGGGCCCCGGTCCTGAATGATTCCCTCCGAGCCACATATGCACCCGAACAGGTGATAGCGGTCGCGTGCCCCGAACGGGCCCATGACAATGGGTTCGCTCGGGGTCGTACAGCATGCCCACCGGCACGCAGGAGGAATCCCTCATGACCACCGCCAAGGACATCATGCACACCGGGGCCACATGGATCCCCGCGCACGAGACACTCGACCGTGCCGCGCAGCTGATGCGTGACCACAAAGTGGGCGCGCTGCCCATCTCGGCCCACGGCGAACAGGACCGGATGATCGGCATCCTCACGGACCGCGACATCGTGATCGGCTGTGTGGCGAAGGGACACGATCCGTCGAAGATGACCGCGGGCGACCTCGCCCACGGCACCCCTCGCTGGATCGACTCGAAGGCGGGCGTGGAGATGGTTCTGGAGGAGATGCAGACCCATCGGATCCGCCGGCTTCCGGTCGTCGAGAACAAGAAGCTGATCGGCATGATCAGCGAGGCCGATCTGGCGCAGCACCTCTCCGACGAACAGATCGCCGGCTGGGTGGAGAAGGTCTACGCCCGCAGCTGACCATCTCGCGAACACACGGCTCAATGGCTCGGTACCGCTCGCGGGGTATCGGGCCGCTGAGCGTCCGCACCGCCGTGCCCTCCATTGCTGCGGTGATACGTTTCCGCGCGCGGTACGGACGGGGCAAGGGTAGGGTGCTCGACATGACCCTGAGTAGATGCACGACATACGGACAGTTATTGCTTTCCGTTGCGCTGCTCATCGGGATCGCCCACCTCCCCAGGGGAGTCGTGGCGCGGGTGTCGCAGGCCGCAGGGCCGGTTTCCCGGCCGGGCCGGGCCCATCTCGCATCGTTGTCGGTGCTGTGCATATAGGAGGGGTGCCTCCCCCTCCCCCAGCAGACCGAAATACCGACAACACCCCGAGGTACTTCCGCCATGCGCACTCCCCCCACCCGACGCGCCGCGCTCGGCGCCGCTGTCGCCACTGCCGGTACGGCAGTCCTGGCCGCCTGCTCCGGCGAATCCGACACGGGCCGCAGCGGCACGAAGGCCGGCGGCGCGAGCCATGGCGGTGCGAACCACGGGACCGCCCCCCAAGGGAAGCCCAGGGGCGAGTACGTCTCCCCCGACGGGGAGGAGGTCGCCGCGGCCGAGGCCAAGCGTGGCTCCGGCCCCGTACACAAGATCAACCTCACCGCCACCCCGTCCCGCCTCGATCTGGGCGGCGGGCTCGTCGTCAGCTCCTGGGCGTACGGAGCCCGGCTGCCCGGCAAGGAACTCCGGGTCGCGGTCGGCGACACCCTGGCGCTCACCCTCGCCAACCACCTTCCGGCGACGACCAGCCTGCACTGGCACGGGCTCAATGTGCGCAACAACATGGACGGCGTACCCGACCTGACCCAGCCGCCCATCAAGCAGGGCGCCGAATACGCGTACCGCTTCAAGGTGCCGCACCCGGGAACGTACTGGTTCCATCCGCACACGGGCGTCCAGCAGGACCGCGGTCTGTACGCGCCCCTGATCGTCGACGACCCCAAGGAGCCCCTCAAGTACGACAAGGAGTGGGTCGTCGTCCTCGACGACTGGGTCGACGGGGTGGACGGCTCCACACCGGACGGGGTGCTCTACGAGCTCAGCGGGGGCAGGGGCGGCATGGACCACGGCGGGTCGGGCCATGGCGGCAAGAGCGATTCGAGCCACGCCGGGCACGGGGGCTCCCCCAAGTCCGCCAAGGGCCGCTCAGGTCCCTCACGGATGACGAAGGACTCCTTCAGCGAACTCCTCGACAGCCACGGCGGCGACGTCGCCTACCCGTACTACCTGATCAACGGCCGCATCCCGAAAGCCCCCACCTCCTTCACGGCCAAGCCCGGCGACCGGATCCGGCTGCGCATCATCAACGCGGGCGGCGACACCGCTTTCCGTGTCGCGCTCGGCGGCCACCGCATGACGGTCACCCACACCGACGGCTACCCGGTCCGGCACACCACGACGGACGCCCTGCTGCTGGGCATGGGCGAGCGGTACGACGTGGTGGTCACCGCCGGGGACGGGGTGTTCCCGCTGACCGCGCTCGCCGAGGGCAAGAAGGCGTCGGCGCTGGCCCTGCTGCGTACCGGACAGGGCGCGGCGCCCACCGCCTCCGTACGGCCGAAGGAGCTGGACGGAGAGCTGGTGGAGGCGCACGACCTGTCGCCGGACGAATCCGTGGCGCTGTCCGTCCGCAAGGCCGACCGGACCCTGCGGTTCAGGATGACCGGCAACATGGGCGCGTACAACTGGGCCTTCGACCACAAGCCGTACGACCCCGGGCAGCGTCATCCGGTCCGGGCGGGCGAGCGGGTCCGGATGGAGTTCTACAACGTCACGGAGATGTGGCACCCCATTCATCTGCACGGACACTCGTTCGGGCTGGTGGGCCAGGCGGGGCCGAGCCGCAAGGCCTCCCATCGGGGCCAGGCGGCCTGGGCGCGCAAGGACACCGCGATCATCCGGCCGAACAGCTCGCTGGCCGTGGAGTTCGACGCGGACAACCCGGGTCTCTGGATGCTCCACTGCCACAACATCTACCACTCGGACGTGGGCATGATGACGATCCTCGGCTACCGCCACTGACCCGTTCCTGGCGGGCGGCTTTGCGGTTGCGCGGCCCGCCAGGACATCGCGTCAGTCAGACGATTACACTGGTGCGCGTGCCTCAACTACGCCTCGCACTGAACCAGATCGACTCGACCGTCGGTGATCTCTCCGGCAATGCCGAGGCGATCGTCCACTGGACCCGGCACTCCGCCGAACAGGGCGCCCATCTGGTGGCGTTCCCCGAGATGATGCTGACCGGCTACCCCGTCGAGGACCTGGCCCTGCGGTCGTCCTTCGTCGAGGCCTCGCGTCAGGCGCTGCGTGCGCTCGCCGCCCGTCTCGACGCGGAGGGCTTCGGGGAGCTGCCGGTCGTCGTCGGTTACCTCGACCGCTCCGAGACGGCCCAGCCGCGCTACGGGCAGCCCGCCGGCGCCCCGCAGAACGCCGCCGCGGTGCTGCACCGCGGGCAGGTCGCGCTGACCTTCGCCAAGCACCACCTCCCCAACTACGGCGTCTTCGATGAGTTCCGGTACTTCGTGCCGGGTGACTCGATGCCGGTCGTGCGGGTCCATGGCGTCGATGTGGCGCTCGCGATCTGCGAGGACCTCTGGCAGGACGGCGGCCGGGTGCCGGCCGCGCGGGCCGCCGGTGCCGGGCTGCTGCTGTCGATCAACGCCTCGCCGTACGAGCGGGACAAGGACGACACCCGGCTGGAACTGGTCCGCAAGCGGGCCCAGGAGGCCGGCTGCACCACCGCTTATCTGGCGATGATCGGCGGCCAGGACGAGCTGGTCTTCGACGGCGACTCGATCGTCGTCGACCGGAACGGCGAAGTGATCGCCCGCGCCCCGCAGTTCGCCGAGGGCAGCGTCGTCCTCGACCTGGACCTGCCGGCCGCCGCGGCCGAGGCGCCGTCCGGTGTCGTGAACGACGGGCTGCGGATCGACCGCCTGGTGCTCTCCGAGAAGCCCCTCCCCGAGTACGACGCGGAGCTGACCGGCGGTTACGCGGAGCGGCTCGAAGACGACGAGGAGCTGTATTCGGCGCTGGTCGTGGGCCTGCGTGCGTACGCCGCCAAGAACGGCTTCAGCAGTGTGCTGATCGGGCTCTCCGGCGGGATCGACTCGGCGCTGGTCGCGGCCATCGCCTGCGACGCGCTGGGCGCACAGAACGTGTACGGCATCTCGATGCCGTCGAAGTACTCCTCGGACCACTCCATGGGCGACGCGGCCGAGCTGGCCCGCCGTACCGGGCTGCACTTCCGCACCGTGCCGATCGAGCCGATGTTCGACGCGTACATGGGCTCGCTGGAGCTCATCGGCCTCGCCGAGGAGAACCTCCAGTCCCGGCTGCGCGGCACGATGCTGATGGCCGTCTCCAACCAGGAGGGCCAGATCGTCCTCGCGCCGGGCAACAAGTCCGAGCTGGCGGTCGGCTACTCGACGCTGTACGGCGACTCGGTCGGGGCGTACGGCCCGATCAAGGACGTCTACAAGACGTCAATCTTCCGCCTCGCGAAGTGGCGCAACCGGGCCGCCGAGGAGCGCGGGCAGACCCCGCCGATCCCGGAGGCGTCCATCACCAAGCCGCCCAGCGCCGAGCTGCGGCCGGGACAGGTCGACACGGACTCGCTGCCCGACTACGACGTACTGGACCGGATCCTGGAGCTGTACGTCGACCGGGACCAGGGCCTGGACGAGATCGTCGCGGCCGGGTTCGACGAGGCACTGGTGACGAAGACGCTGCGGATGGTGGACACGGCAGAGTACAAGCGGCGGCAGTACCCGCCGGGCACGAAGATCTCCCCGAAGGGCTTCGGCAAGGACCGGCGGCTGCCGATCACCAATCGGTGGCGCGAGTCGGGGTGAGACCCGACGGCTGACCGCCGGGCCGGGAGCCTCGCGGGCCGGCCCGGCTGGATCGCCATGGCCCCCTGGTCGTCTTCCTCGCCAGTACGGGCAGACCGAGCCTTCCCGCGCCCCGGCCGGTCCGGGCCCCTGGCCAGTGCCCCTCCCGGCAAGCTTTGCCCCGTCGTGCCGCCCAGCACGCACGCTACGGGGGCAAACACGGCCGGTCACGGCCTGGGGGCGGGTCCGTCACAGTGCGACGCGGGCGGCGATCGGAAGGTGGTCGCTGTCCGTGGCCGGGAGCGTCCACGACGACTTCGGCTCGACACCCTTCACCATGATCTGGTCGATCCGTGCCATCGGGAACGACGCCGGCCAGCTGAAGCCGAAGCCGTCGCCGGCCGCGCCCTGGGTGGACCTCATCTGGGAGGTGACCTCGTTGAGCGAGCGGTCGTTCATCGTGCCGTTGAGGTCACCGAGCAGGATCACCTTGCCGAGCCGTTCGTCGGCGATGGCCTCACCCAGGGCGTCCGCGCTGTCGTCGCGCTGGTTGGCGGTGAATCCGGCGTGCAGCTTGACCCGTACGGACGGCAGATGGGCCACGTAGACGGCGACCTCGCCCTTGGGTGTCGTCACCGTGGAACGCATCGCCCGGGTCCAGCCCATCTTGATGTCGACCGGCCGGGTGCTGCTCATCGGGTACTTGCTCCACAGGCCGACGGTCCCCTGTACCGAGTGGTACGGGAAGCGGTCGGCGAGCGCCGCCTCGTACGCCGCCACCCGGCCGCTCGGCAGCTCCTCCAGGGCGATGATGTCGGCGCCCGAGCCCGCGACCTGCCGGGCGGTGCCCGCGGGGTCGGGGTTGTCGGCGTTGACGTTGTGGGTGGCCACGGTGAGGTCGCCGCCACTGCCCGACTTGTCGAACATCAGCCCGCCGAAGAGATTGAGCCAGACCACGACCGGCAACAGCAGGGCGATCAGCGCGGTCGCCGAGCGGCGCACCAGGCCCAGGATCAGCAGCAGCGGGACGAACACGCCGATCCACGGCAGGAACGTCTCGGTGAGGCTGCCCAGGTTGCCGATGGCGTTCGGGATCTCGGCGTGCAGGACCATCACGAGGGTGAGGAGGACCGCGCAGACGGCGAGGACGATTCCGCGCCGCCAGATGCCCCTGTCGGGGGTCCATCTGTCGCGCAGGTCCCGGAAGCGGGATCCGGACCCGGGGCGCTGCGGCTCCGCACGGTCGTTCCCGGTGTCCGCTCCGTACGCCTGCACCATCGCGCTGTCCTCACTGCCTTGCCGTGCATGTCGCCGCGCCCTCGACCCTAGGCGATGGGCGGCATGTTTCCTGCCGTCCACGACGGCCGTACTGCCTCGAGGACGAAGGACGGGGTCCGACGGGTTCCTGCCAGGACGGGCCTGCGAGGACTTGTGACAGAACGATCACACACAGGCGGGTCCGGGCGGGCACGGGGGTCAGGCGTCGGCGGCGGGCCGGGGGGCGAGGCCCTCGGTCAGGACCTGGATGATGCTGGCGGCGAGATTCTCGGGCAGCGGTGCGTCGGGCCGGTGAATGGTGCGTACGAGCATGGGCCCCAGGAACAGGTCGTCCATCAGCTCCACGTCCAGGTCTCCGCGGAGCTCGCCCGCGTCGACCGCCCGCTGCACGGCGGCCAGCATGGCGGCGCGGCGGGGGGCTATGACGGTGCAGTGGTATTCGGACCACAGCTTGGGGTGGCTCTTCATCTGTGCGAAGACGTTGTGGAGCAGGACGGAGGAGCGCTGGGCGAGGCCGCGCCTGCGCAGTGACTCCAGCAGCAGCCGCAGGTCGTCCAGTCCGGCGGTGCCGGAGACGGTGGGTTCCGGGGGCTCGATGTCGCGCAGGACATCGACGAAGAGCTCCTCCTTGCCGCTCCATCGCCGGTAGATGGTCGCCTTGCCGACCCCGGCGGTCCGGGCTATCCGCTCGATGGACAGGCCGGCGAGGGGCTCACCGGCCTCCAGCAGTTCAACGACGGCGTCCAGGATCGCCCGCTCGGCCGCCGCGCTGCGCGGCCGGCCCCTTCGCGGTTCCGGATCCTCCGGAACCGGGCGGCCTTGGCCCTGTACCTGCGCCTCTGCCTGCACGTGAATCCACCTCTCGCCGCACCGTCCGCCATTCCGATTCTCGCCGACGCCGGCGGTGCCTCTGTGAGCCGCCCTCGGGTTCCGGGGGCCGCCCGGAACCCGAGGGCGGCTTTTTCAGCTCTCCGGGGCCGCCCACTTCCCGTGAACGGCCGCGGGATGCCACCATGTAACCGGTCCGGGGACGCCGTCAGGGCGCCTCGAGATGACGAAGGAGCCGTTGGCAATGTCGCTTCAGGCTGCGCAGAACAAGTCCGCCGCATCCCGCGCGGGTGCCCCCACCGACAGCAGCAAGGCGCTGTACGGAGGCAAGAGCACCCGCCGGATCTCCATCCATGACATCGCCGCCGCCACCGAGCGCGGCGAGAAGTGGCCCATGCTCACCGCCTACGACGCGATGACCGCGTCCGTCTTCGACGAGGCCGGTATCCCGGTCATGCTCGTCGGCGACTCCATGGGCAACTGCCACCTCGGTTACGAGACCACCGTGCCCGTCACGATGGACGAGATCGCCATCCTTTCCGCCGCTGTCGTACGGGGCACCAAGCGCGCTCTGATCGTCGCCGACCTGCCCTTCGGGGCGTACCAGGAAGGGCCCGTCCAGGCCCTGCGCAACGCAACCCGGCTGATCAAGGAGTCCGGTGTCGGTGCGGTCAAGCTGGAAGGCGGTGAGCGCAGCCACGAGCAGATCCGGCTGCTGGTCGACGCCGGTATCCCGGTCATGGCCCACATCGGTCTGACCCCGCAGTCCGTCAACGCGATGGGCTACCGGGTGCAGGGCCGTGGCGAGGAGGCCGCGCAGCAGCTGCTGCGCGACGCCAAGGCCGTGCAGGACGCGGGCGCGTTCGCCGTCGTCCTGGAGCTCGTACCGGCCGAGCTGGCTGCCGAGGTCACCCGCACCCTGCACATCCCGACCGTCGGCATCGGCGCCGGTCCCGACACGGATGCCCAGGTATTGGTCTACACCGACATGGTGGGGCTGACCGGCGGCAAGGTGCCGCGCTTCACCAAGCAGTACGCGAACCTGCGCAAGGTGCTCGGTGACGCGGCGAAGGAGTTCGCGGAGGAGGTCGCGCAAGGCAGCTTCCCGGCCGCTGAGCACACCTTCCACTAGGGCCTGATCAGCAGGAAAGCCCCTTGGGTCGATCCCGGAGAAAGGCCCTGGGCACGGGCCATCGCCCGCACAACCGACAGCCCGCCGACATCCCCCATCGGCGGGCTGTCGGCCTGCTGTCGGTGCACTGTCGGTGGCGCCTGGTCGAATGTTGGACATGACGCGAATCGACAAGAACCCCAGGAGCGGCCCGAACGCCGTCGAGGTCCGGGGGCTGGTCAAGCACTACGGCTCGACCAAGGCTCTGGACGGCGTGGACCTCGATGTCCGCGAGGGCACCGTGCTCGGCGTGCTCGGCCCCAACGGCGCCGGCAAGACCACGCTCGTACGCTGCCTGTCCACCCTGATCATCCCTGATGCCGGACACGCCACCGTGGCGGGCTACGACGTGGTGAAGCAGCCCCGGCAGCTGCGCCGCACCATCGGTCTGACCGGGCAGTACGCCTCGGTCGACGAGAAGCTCTCCGGCTGGGAGAACCTCTACATGATCGGGCGGCTGCTCGATCTGCCGCGCAGGACCGCCCGGTCCCGGGCCGACGAGCTCCTGGAGCGGTTCTCCCTCACCGAAGCGGCCAAGCGTGCCGCGATGGACTACTCCGGCGGCATGCGGCGCCGGCTCGACCTTGCCGCCTCGATGATCGGCAGCCCGGCCGTCCTCTATCTGGACGAGCCGACGACGGGGCTCGACCCCCGTACCCGTAACGAGGTCTGGGACGAGGTGCAGCGGATGGTCGCGGAGGGGGCGACCGTTCTACTCACCACCCAGTACATGGAAGAGGCCGAACAGCTCGCCAATGAGCTCACCGTCATCGACAAGGGCAAGATCATCGCCAGTGGCGGGGTGAACGAGCTCAAGGCGAAGGTCGGCGGCCGCACCCTGCAGATCCGGCCCTCGGACCCGGCGGAGCTGCCCGCGATGGCACAGGCGCTCAGGGAGGCCGGCCTCGACGGGGTCGCGGGGGCGCAGGCCGTTCCGGACGAGGGACTGCTGTACGTACCGATCCTCAGCGACGAGCAGTTGACGGCCGTCATCGGCCTCCTCGGCGCCCGGGGCTTCTCGCTGGCGCATGTCGCCACCGCGCTGCCCAGCCTGGACGAGGTCTTCCTGGCCATCACCGGCGAGAAGAGCTCTTCCGCCACCGACACGATCCCCGAGGAGGTCGCGGCATGAGCACGACGACTCTGAAGCCTGCCCCCGCCGATGCCACCGCCTCCGCCCGGCCGAGCGTGACCGACGGCGAGGGGCGGATCGGGCTGCGCGGCAACATGCGGCACATCGGGGCTCTGATGCGGCGCAATCTGCTCCAGATCAAGAAGGATCCGGAGTCGATGTTCGATGTGCTGCTGATGCCGATCGTCTTCACGCTGCTGTTCGTGTACGTATTCGGCGGTTCGGTCGGCGGCAGCATGGGCGGCGGCCGACAGGAGTATCTGAACTACCTGACCCCCGGCCTGATGGCGATGATGGGCATGAACATCGCCATGGCGGTCGGCACCGGTGTCAACGACGACTTCCGCAAGGGCGTCATGGACCGGTTCCGGACGATGCCGATCGCCCGCTCCTCGGTGCTCATCGCGAAGATCGTGGTCGAGCTCGGCCGGTTGATGGTCGCCACCGTGATCCTGCTGGGTATGGGCTTCGCGCTCGGTATGGAGCTGCAGACCTCGGTTCTCGGGCTGATCGAGGCGGTCGCGCTGTCGGCGGTGTTCAGTGCCTCCATCATGTGGATCTTCATCCTGCTCGGGCTGACCATGAAGACGGCCCAGGCGGTTCAGGGAATGGGGATGCTCGTGCTGATGCCGCTCCAGTTCGGGTCCTCGATCTTCGCCCCGACCCGGACGATGCCCGGCTGGCTCCAGACGTTCACCGATTACAACCCGCTCTCCAATCTGGCGGACGCGGCGCGCGGACTGATGATGGGCGGACCGGTCGCGCACTCGGTGTGGGTGACGCTCGGCTGGGCCGCGTTGATCACCGCGTTGATGGCTCCGCTCGCGGTCGCCAGGTTCCGCAAGAAGTCCTGACCAGCGGTCCGGCCGGGGTCGGTCAGTCCCGGTACGCGTCGACGAGGGCGGCGGCCTCCTCCAGGGAGAGGTCGCCACCCTCGGCGTACACGGCGTCGTAAACGACCCGGCCGAGGACGGCGACGGCGATTTCCTCCGCCTGGGCGTAGTCGCGCCGCTCCATCGCCGTCGGCACATGTCCCTTGGGCAGCAGCCCCTTGCCGGCCCCCAGCAGCCGGGCCGCGAGCGCGGCCCGGCGCTCCCCGCCGAGTCCGCCCAACGCCCGTGCGAGGGTGACGAGATGGATGACGGACATCTGGGGTGCCACCATCTGCGACAGCGGGCCCTGGGACCGTGTCAGCGCCTCCACGCCCCGGGTCAGGGCGTCGGTGTACAGCCCGTCCTGGTTGTCCAGCCAGGCCAGTGCACCCAGCACGAACCCTTCGAAGATCGCCACCGTTTCGGAATGGAACTCCTCGCGCAGCGCCTCCAGTTGCTCGCGCGCCTCGCCCGTACGGCCGCTACGGCCCAGCCACATGGCGAGATAGAGCCGGGCGGCGGGCATCGCCTCGTGGCCCGCCTGACGCCCTGCGGCGAGCACCTCCCGCAGGATCGCCTCGCCCTCGTCGCCGCGGCCCAGTTCGGTGAGCACGGACGCGTATCTGGCACGCAGGACCGACACCTGGGACTGGGCTTCGAGTCTCTCCGCGTAGCCGATGGCGGCCAGGAAGTCCTCGGCCGCGCGGGTGTACTCGCCCCGCTTCTCGTTGGCCTCGCCCCGGGAGGAGAGCGATTCGGCGGCGCCCCAGTCGTCGCCGAGCCGGGTGAAGATCTCCAGGCTCTCGTCGGCGTCCGCTTGGGCGTAGCCCGCCCACTCGGCCCGGTTGGCCCGCACATTGGCCCGCAGCTGGAGGGCTGCGGCCAGCTCCCACTCGTAGCCGAACTCCCGGCTGGCACGGACCGTTTCGTCCAGCAGCTCGTGCAGATCGCGCATTTCCCCGGTGAGCAGGACCGCGAAGAACCAGAGCGATGCCGGGGTGCGGCAGGTCTGTGGCTGGCCGGGCCGGTAGGTGCTCGCGATGACGCGCAGCCGGGCCATGCTCTTCTCATCGGTCCACTCGTCCCTGGCGTGGTCCATGCTGACCAGCTGGATCAGGGCGACCTGACGCCGGGCCTCCTGGAGCAGCTCGGGCCGCATGGGCGGCGGAGCCTCGGTGCAGCGCTCGTGGAGGGAGGGCGCGGGCTCGACGGGCGGGGCGAAGGGGTCGGGTCCCAGCGCGGCAGCCGCGTCGGCCCACTGCAGGGCGTCGGCGCGCAGATCGCGCATCTGCCAGTACCAGAACAGCGAGAGCACCAGGCACAGCACCTCCTGCTCGTCGCGGGCGGCGACGGCTCGGCGCAGGGCGGTGCGGAGATTCTCGTACTCGCGCTGGAGGAGATCGATGACGGACCGCTGTCCGGCACCTCGGAGCCCGGGCTCCGAAGCACGGGCCAGCTCCCGGAAGTACACCAGGTGGTGCCGCTCCACCGTGTCCCGCTCCCCGGCCC
This sequence comes from Streptomyces sp. NPDC002785, assembly GCF_040295565.1. Taxonomy (NCBI): domain Bacteria; kingdom Bacillati; phylum Actinomycetota; class Actinomycetes; order Kitasatosporales; family Streptomycetaceae; genus Streptomyces; species Streptomyces sp. NPDC002785. The sequence goes on from NZ_JBEOVN010000079.1 coordinate 17,933, forward strand.
CGTCGAGCCGTTCGGCGGCGTACTCGCCGACGGTCTCCAGCAGCCGGTAGCGCATCTCGCCGTCGTCGGCGGGCGCTGCGACGACGAGGGACTTGTCGACGAGCGAGCCGAGCAGCCCGGCGACCTCACGCGCGTCCTGCGGCCCGTCCGCGCAGACGGCCTCGGCCGCGGCCAGGGTGCAGCCGCCCGCGAAGACCGACAGACGGCGCAGGACGGCGCGCTCGGAGGCGTCGAGGAGGTCCCAGGACCAGTCGACGACGGCGCGCAGGGTCTGCTGACGGGGCAATACGGTACGAGCCCCGCTGGTGAGCAGACGGAACCGGTCGTCGAGCCGGTCGGCGATCTGGCGCGGGGTGAGCATCCGCAGCCGGGCTGCGGCGAGTTCAATGGCGAGCGGCAGTCCGTCGAGGCGGCGGCAGATCTCGGCGGCGGCAGCCGCGGTCTCCTCGTCCGCGTCGATCCGGAAGCCGGGCTTCGCGGCGGCGCCACGGTCGGCGAGCAGCCGCAGCGCCATCGGGTCGGGCAGCGGGTCGACGGGGCGGACGAACTCGCCCGGTACCCCGAGGGGTTCACGGCTGGTGGCGAGCACGGTGACGCCCGGGCAGTGGGCGAGCAGATGGTCGGCGAGGGCGGCGGCAGCCCCGACGAGGTGCTCGCAGTTGTCCAGGAGCAGCAGCATGCGGCGCCGGGAGCAGTGCTCGGTGAGGCGTACGAGGGGGTCGTCCGCGTTCCTCTCGGCGACCCGGAGTTCCTCGGCGCCCGCTCCGCGCAGCACGGTCTCACGGGCGCCGAGCGCGGTCAGCACGGCCTCCGGTACGGCCTCGGGGTCGTCGACGGGGGCGAGTTCGGCCAGCCAGACGCCGTCCGGCCAGGCGGGTCCGACGGACTCGGCGGCCTCCTGGGAGAGCCGGGTCTTGCCCGCGCCACCGGGGCCCAGGAGGGTGACGAGCCGGGCGTGCGAGAGGTCCTCGCGCAGGGCGTCCATGTCGTCCTCGCGCCCGACGAAGCTGGTGAGCCTGGCCCGGAGGTTTCCCTGCGGGGCGGTGAGGGTTCGGGTACGGGAGGGCCGGTGCGGCTCGGCCGCCACTGCTGCCGCGACCGGTTGCGCCGAGTTCTGGCGGAGCAACTCGGTGTGCAGGGAGCGCAGTTCGGGTCCGGGGTCGGCGCCGAGGCGGTCGGCGAGTACGGTGCGCACCTCGTCGTACGCGGCCAGCGCCTGTGCCGTACGCCCGGCATCGCGCAGGGCCCGCAGCCGCAGTGCCTGGAGAGGTTCATCGATCGGGCGTTCGGCACAGAGCGCGGCCAGTTCGGGCAGGGTCTCGTCCGCGCGGCCGAGCGCGAGGGCCGCGACGATCCTGCTGCGGCGGGCGTCCAGGCACCGGGCCGCCCAACGGGCCGCGACGGCGCCGCGGTCGGGCAGATCGGCCAGGGCCGGTCCGCTCCACAGGGCGAGCGCGTCGTCGAGCACGGTCACGGCCCTCGCCGCTTCGCCCTCCTCCAGCGCCCGCGCCCCCTCCCCCGCGAGCCGCTCGAAGCGGTACAGGTCGACGGCGTCCGGCTCGGCGGCGAGCCGGTAGCCGCTCTCGGCGGAGGTGATCGCGGCATGGCCGAGGGCCCGCCGGAGCCGGCCGACGAGTGCCTGCAGGGCGCCCACCGCGTCCGCCGGCGGGTCGCCGTCCCACACCTCGTCGACGAGCACGGCGACCGGGACGGTGCGGCCGGGGCGCAGCGCGAGGACGGTGAGCAGGGCGCGCAGCCGCGCCCCGCCGATGGCGACGGCCGTGCCGTCGTCGCGGAGTGCCTGGGTGGTCCCGAGGATGCAGTAGCGCACGCGCCTATTCTCCGCGACCGGGTTCGGGAAGTGGACACACGTACAGCCGTACCCGTGTTCGCTGTGTGCCGGAATCGCTCGTCATGCTCCCACCCTTCACGCAACCACCGCCCCTACGCGGGACGTTTGTGACGTGTCGCCTGTACGGTCGCTCTCGCCGCCCGCCGTCCTGTCCCCCTTCCGGCCACCCACCAGGAGTTCGCCGATGACCACCGCAGCAGCCCGCAGCGACCGGCGGATCAGCCCGGTCTTCCTCGGGATCGTCGCCGTGATGGCGGTATCGGGCTGGGCGGTGTGGACGGACTTCGCGCAGCGGCCCGGGATCCCGCTCTTCCTCTTCGTGACGGCGGCCTGGGTGGTGTCGCTCTGTCTGCATGAGTACGCGCATGCCCGTACCGCGCTCCACAGCGGGGACATCTCCATCGGGTCGAAGGGCTATCTGACCCTGAATCCGCTGAAGTACACCCATGCGCTGCTGAGCATCGTGCTGCCGGTGCTGTTCGTGATCATGGGCGGCATCGGTCTGCCCGGTGGTGCGGTCTTCATCGAGCGGGGCCGGATCAGTGGGCGTTGGAAGCACAGCCTGATCTCGGCGGCCGGCCCGCTGACGAATGTGCTGTTCGCGTTCGTCTGCACGGCGCCGTTCTGGCTGCACGCGCTGGACGGCGTTCCGGTCGCCTTCCAGTACGCGCTGGGTTTCCTGGCGCTGCTCCAGGTCACAGCGGCGATCCTCAACTTCGTCCCGGTCCCGGGGATGGACGGTTACGGAGTGATCGAGCCCTGGCTCTCGTACCGGATCCGCAGGCAGGTCGAGCCGTTCGCCCCGTTCGGGCTGATCGCGGTCTTCGGCATCCTGTGGATCCCCGAGGTCAACCACGCGTTCTTCGACGCGATCCACGCCCTGCTGCGGGCACTGGGCATCAGCGAGTTCACGACGTACTGCGGTTTCGACGCCTATCGCTTCTGGCAAACGGCCGATCCGGTCTGCGCCGTCAACGGCTGACCGGTGGCGATCTGCGGTCTCAGCCTGCGGCGGACTCGGAGCGCTGCCGCCGCAGGTAGAACCACGCCATGTTGGACGAGAGTCCGGCCAGCAGCACCCAGACGATCCCGAGCCAGCTGCCCTGGACGAACGAGATCACAGCCGCGACGGCGGCCAGGACACAGACGGCGATGGCATAGAGAGCGAGGCGGGGCATGGGAGGCGACTCCTGTCCGGGGTGATGCACGGTCCCGTCCAGTGTCCCCCATGCCCCTTTCCGCTCGCCGCAGGGTGCGTGTCCGGCTCAGACGTCGGTGGTACGCAGACCTGCGTGCGCCTTGTAGCGGCGGTTGACCGAGATCAGGTTGGCGACCAGCGACTCGACCTGGTGGGCGTTGCGCAGCCGCCCGGCGAAGATGCCGCGCATGCCGGGAATCCGGCCCGCCAGCGCCTGTACGAGATCGGTGTCGGCGCGGGCCTCGCCCAGTACCAGCACATCGGTGTCGATCTCTTCGATGGCCTCGTCCTGAAGAAGCACCGCCGACAGGTGATGGAAGGCGGCGGTGACCCGGGACTCCGGCAGCAGGGCGGCGGCCTGCTCGGCGGCGCTGCCCTCCTCGGGCTTGAGGGCGTAGGCGCCCTTCTTGTCGAAGCCGAGCGGGTTGACACAGTCGATGACGAGCTTGCCCGCGAGCTCGTCACGCAGCGACTCCAGGGTCTTGGCGTGGCCGTCCCACGGCACCGCGACGATCACGACGTCGCTGCGCCGGGCGCACTCCGCGTTGTCCGCGCCCTCGACGCCATGGCCCAGCTCGTCGGCGGCGGTCTGTGCGCGGTCGGCGACACGGGAACCGATGATCACCTTCTGCCCGGCGCGCGCCAACCGGTAGGCGAGCCCGCGGCCCTGCGGTCCGGTGCCGCCGAGCACGCCGACGGTCAGCCCGGACACATCCGGGAGGTCCCAGGGGTCCTTGGCAGGGGGCTTGGGTGCACTGCCACTGTCATTCGTAGTCATGGCTCCGACACTACTGCCCGCGATGGAGAGGAACGCTCCGTCGTCGGCCACGGGATCCGGATCGCTCCGCAGGGCCCGTACGCATGGTTCCGCCGTCGTTCGCCGGTGGCGGGGCCGGTCTTGGGGCATGATGCCGGGCCATGGATGCCGTACGCGTCGCCCTGCTGCGTGAAGTGCTCGCCGGGACCGAGTGGCCCGTGGCGGCCCGGCGGTTCGCCGGGGCGCTCAGGTCGTCCGTCGTCCCGCACGGCGGCGGGCTGCTGCTGGTGGGGACGGCGGTGTACGAGCCGTGGCATCTGGCGGCCCATCTGGTCGACGAGTCCACCTGGTCCGGGTTGCCCGAGCTGACGCCCACTCTGGTACGCCACCGGGTGGAGCCGGGCGATCCGGCACATCTGGCCGTCGGTCTGAGCCGGATCGAGGTGGCGGGGCGGGGCGCGACGCTGCTCCTGGTGGCCCCGGAGCGGCCCGGCGCCGGACTGCTGGAGCGGGTGTACGACGCCCGCCGGGCCGGGGCGACGGTGCTCTCGCTGAACGACGGGGACCCGGAGGTGCGGGGGCTCGCCCACGAGACCCTCGCGGTGACCGGCACCGACGATGTCGACCTGGACACCGTGCAGCATCTGGTGAGCGCGGCGGCCGGGGAGAACAGCGCCCCCGCGCCGCGCGGCCGCCGCTTCCGGGACCGGCTGTCCCGGCTCGCCGACCAGCTGACGGCACCGCCGCCGGCCCGGTGGTGAGAGTCCGGGGTGCCGCGGCCGGGGGCGGCCGGCCACCGCGAAAATCTGTTGCAGAGGGCACCTACGACGCCGGACCATGAGCCCTCGTGACCTCAGTTCCCTCCCCGGCTGCCCGGCTCTCCGCTCTGCTGCCCGATCTCTCGCCCCTGCGCTCCTCGGCCGACTTCCGGCTGCTGTGGATCCAGGGCCTGGTGACCTACTTCGGCAGCTTCATGGCGCTGATCGCACTGCCGCTCCAGATCAAGGAGCTGACGGGTTCGCCGCTGGCCGTCGGTGCGATGGGGGCGGTCGAGCTGGTGCCGCTGGTCGTCTTCGGTCTGTACGGCGGGGCGCTCGCGGACTCCGCGGATCGCCGCAAGGTGATCCTGGGCACCGAGGCGGGGCTGGGGCTGCTCGCCCTCGTACTCCTGGTGAACGCCGCGCTGCCCGACCCGATGCTCTGGCCGCTCTATCTGGTCGCGGGCGGGGTCTCCGCGCTCGCCGGGCTCCAGCGGCCCGCGCTGGATTCGCTGATGGCCCGGATCGTGCCGCACGACCAGCTGACCGCGGCGGCCGCACTGAACTCGCTGCGCTGGCAGTTCGGCGCGATCACCGGCCCGGCAGTGGCAGGACTGGTGGTGGCGTACGCCGGGCACGCCACGGCATACACGGTCACGGTGGTCACGTTCACCGTCTCCGCGCTTCTGTGTCTGCGACTGGCGCCCGCGCCGCCCGCCCCGGACAGCCGGAAGCCGTCGCTGCGCGGCATTGCCGAGGGGGCGAGGTATGCCTGGAGCCGCCCGGTGCTGCTGGGGACGTACGCGGTCGATCTGGCGGCGATGTTCTTCGCCTTCCCGAACACGATCTTCCCGTTCCTCGCGGACGAGCTGGATGCCGAGTGGTCGCTGGGCCTGATGTACGCGGCGGGGTCGGTCGGCTCGCTGGTCCTGGGCCTGACCAGTGGCTGGACGTCACGGGTGAGGCGGCACGGGCTGTTCGTCGTGTTCGGAGCGGCGGTCTGGGGGCTGGCGATCGCGGCGGCCGGGTGGTTCGGCAATGTGTGGCTGGTGCTGGTCTGCCTGGCGGTGGCCGGCGCGGGGGACATGCTCAGCGGTCTGGGCCGCTCCACGATCTGGAACCAGACCATCCCGGAGGAGCTGCGGGGCCGGCTGGCGGGCATCGAGGTGCTCTCGTACAGCGTCGGCCCGCAGCTCGGCCAGGTGCGGGCCGGTGCGATGGCGGGCTGGACGGGGACCCGCTCCGCGATCTGGAGCGGGGGTGTGGCGTGCGTGGCCTCGGTCGCGCTGCTCACCGCAGCACTGCCGAAGCTGCTGACGTACGACTCCGAGACGGACGAGGACGCGGTACGCAGGCGCGCGGCCAGAGAGTCCAGCCCCGCCGGCGTTTGACGAGCGGCGTCCGGGGGCGCGGCCCCCGGACGGAGCCCCCGGTCACGCCTCCGGGTCGGGCGGCGTTCCGCGGTCGTGCCACTTGGGATCCGTCTCCCATTCGAGATTCCGCTCCTGCGCCGTCTGCATCGCATGCTCCGCCTCCTCGCGGGAGGCATACGGCCCGAAACGGTCCTTGGCCGGGCACTCGGGGCCCTCCTCGACCTTCTGATGCTGCAGGCAGTAGTACCACTCGCCCGGCTTGCCGACCGTGCGCTTCTTGAACAGGGCCATCATCGGCTCCTTCCCTCGGGGCCATGCTGCCCCAAGCACGCTGGTTAGACTCGCTGACATGTCTGGCCAGTCGCTGCTCGCACCCGGGGAGATCACTCCCATCCGTTCCGTACCCGGAAACATCCGGCGCCCCGAATACGTGGGCAAGCCGGCCCCCACCCCGTACACCGGACCGGAGATCCAGGACGCCGACACCATCGAGCGCATGCGCATCGCGGGGCGGATCGCCGCGCAGGCGATGGCGGAGGCCGCGAAGCACATCGCCCCGGGCGTCACGACGGACGAACTCGACCGGGTCGCCCATGAGTTCATGTGCGATCACGGCGCCTACCCGTCGACGCTCGGCTACCGCGGATTTCCCAAGTCGCTCTGTTCCTCGCTCAACGAGGTGATCTGCCACGGCATCCCGGACTCCACGGTGCTGCGCGACGGCGACATCGTGAACCTCGACGTCACGGCGTACATCAACGGTGTGCACGGCGACAACAACGCCACATACCTCTGCGGCGACGTGGACGAGGAGTCCCGGCTGCTCGTGGAGCGCACCGAGGAGTCGCTGAACCGGGCCATCAAGGCGGTCCGGCCGGGCCGGCAGGTCAACGTGATCGGGCGGGTCATCGAGTCGTACGCGAAGCGCTTCGGGTACGGGGTGGTCCGGGACTTCACCGGGCACGGGATCAATTCCTCGTTCCACTCCGGTCTGATCATTCCGCACTACGACAGCCCGCACGCGACCACCGTGATGCAGCCCGGAATGACGTTCACCATCGAGCCGATGCTGACGCTGGGCAGCCATGACTACGACATGTGGGACGACGGCTGGACCGTGGTGACGAAGGACCGCAAGCGCACCGCCCAGTTCGAGCACACGCTGGTGGTGACGGAGACGGGCGCCGAAATCCTGACGCTCCCGTAACCACGCGGACAACTCCCTCCGAAAGCGGCCGCCCCCGGGCGGCCGCTTTCACGTGCTCCCGCTACTCCCACGCACGCACCCAGCCCTCCCGACGCCGCCCCATTCGCCGGTCGGTCTCAGCCACGAACTGCCAACATGACGCGGCCCCCGATCTCCACCGTGCCGTCCGGCGCCGGTGCTGTGAGGATCTGGGAGCCACGCCCTTGTGCGATGTTGAGGGCGCGGCCGAGCCGGGCGCTGAGCAGCAGGGCCGCCGCGCCCGTCGCCTCGTCCTCCACGATGCCGTCGTCGCGCCGCGGAAACGCCCGCGCCCTGACCCGGCCCGCCGCCTCGTCCTCCCAGGCCCATACGTACAGCCAGCCCTCGCCCGGTGGCGGTCCGGTCAGCGCCTCGACATCGGCGACGGATGCGTACCGCTCCAGCTTGCGCGGCGGCGCCCACTCGGGGCGGGCGGTGATCCAGGTGAACTCCCCGTCCTGACGGGCGAAGATCTCCCCGACCGGCAGCTCCAGGATCTCCAGATCGAGCAGCCATGCGGTGCCAACGAGCGGATGCCCGGCAAAGGGGAGGCGGAGTCCCGGGGTGTAGATGTCGACGCGCCCGCGCTCGGGGTCGTCGACGAACACGGTCTCGCTGAAGCCGAGTCTGCGGGCCAGCGCCTGCCGGGATGCCTCGTCGGGGTGCGTACGCCCGTCGCGTACGACCCCGAGGGCGTTGCCGTGCCGGCCGTCGGGGCCGCAGAACACGCGCAGTACGTCGATGCCTGCGGGTACGCCGAAGTCGCTGTCGCTCACGTGGGCATTCAAGCCGCCCGGGTGGCGGCCGTACAACCGGGCCGCCACCCGGCCGGTGGTGTCCTGTGGTGCGGACGGATCAGGCGGTACGGCACAGGCAGTCGCCCGCCCCCACCACTTGACCACCATTTGACCTTTCCATGGGTTTTTCATGAGTCATTCGTGATCGACTCGTTCCCACATCACGCAGATGAGAGCCGAATCACTGCATGAGTGGGTATCGGTGAGGTAAGCCTCGGTTAAGTTAGGTCCGCCTCACCTGTCTTTGTCCGATCTTCTCCGTCTTCTCCTTCATCTTGTGGAGCCCGCATGCGAGCCGTTCGTTTCTCCGTCGTCACCGCTGCCGCGACCGTGGCCGCCCTGACCGCTGTCACGGGCTGTGCCGAGAAGAGCGACGGCAAGGGCGACGGAGCCGTACAGGTCGTCGCGAAGGACGACTCCTGCGAGGTGTCGAAGAAGAAGCTGCCGGCCGGCCACATCGAACTGGCCGTCGAGAACAAGGGCTCCAAGGTCACTGAGGTCTACCTGCTCTTCCCGGACGACCGCATCGCCGCCGAGCGCGAGAACATCGGCCCCGGCACCAAGGCCACCATCACGGCCGAGGTGAAGGCCGGCTCGTACAACGTCGTCTGCAAGCCCGGCATGAAGGGCAAGGGCATCCGGCAGGAGATCGAGGTCACCGGCGGCACCATCGCCAAGCGCAGCCCCGCGATGGACAAGGCCGTCGCGGAGTACCGCACCTACGTCCAGGCCCAGGCCGACGAGACGCTGCCGAAGGCCAAGCTCTTCACGGACGCCGTCGCCGCCGGTGACATCGAGGCGGCGAAGAAGATCTACGCCGACTCCCGGCTCGGCTGGGAGCGCACCGAGCCGGTCGCCGAGTCCTTCGGCGACATCGACCCGAAGGTCGACCTCCGCGAGGACGGCCTGGAGGACGGCCAGAAGTGGACCGGCTGGCACCGCCTGGAGAAGGCGCTGTGGCAGGACAAGAAGCTGAGTGCCGAGGAGAAGGCCCTCGCCCCGGTCCTCTACAAGGACCTGCTCGACTGGCAGAAGCGGGTCGGCACGGCGGACATCACCCCGACTTCGATGGCCAACGGCGCCAAGGAGCTTCTCGACGAGGTCGCCACCGGCAAGGTCACCGGTGAGGAGGAGCGCTACAGCCACACCGACCTGATCGACTTCAAGGGCAATGTCGAGGGCGCGGAGAAGTCCTACGAGCTGCTGAAGCCGATCGCCTCGAAGAACGACCCGGCGCTGACCACGACCCTGGACAAGCAGTTTGCGGCTCTGAACACGCTGCTGGACAAGTACCGCAAGGACAAGAGTTCCTACGAGTTCACCTCGTACGAGAAGGTCGGCAAGGCGGACCGCAAGGAGCTGTCGGACGCGGTCAACGCGCTGGCCGAGCCGCTGTCCCGGCTCGCCGCCGCGGTGACGAAGTAACGAGCGGGGAGGCTTCGGAATGTCCGAGAAGACGCAGAACACTGCCGGGGACGGCGCCGCCGAGGCGGCTGCCGCGAAGACCGGTGGCCGTACCCCGTCCCGCCGGGCGCTGCTCGGCTGGGGCGGCGCCGGTCTTGCACTCGGCGCGGTCGCGGCCGGTGGCGCGGTCGCCGCGGTGCGCACGGAGAACGACGCCGTGCCGGCCGCGGACAGTGGTGCGGCCGTACCGTTCCACGGTCCGCACCAGGCCGGTATCGCCACCGCCGTACAGGACAGGCTGCACTTCGCCGCGTTCGACGTGACGACGAAGGACCGCGCCGGGCTGATCTCGCTCCTCAAGGAGTGGACGCGGGCGGCCGAGCGGATGACGGCCGGTCACGCGGTCGGCGACGGCGCGTACGGCGGTCTCGCCGAGGCCCCGCCGGACGACACGGGTGAGGCGCTGGGGCTCAAGCCGTCCCGGCTCACGCTCACCATCGGCTTCGGCCCCTCGCTCTTCGCCAAGGGCAGGTTCGGCTTGGAGGACAAGCGTCCCGAGGCGCTCGTCGATCTGCCGAAGTTCTCCGGTGACAACCTCGACGCGGCACTCAGCGACGGCGACATCTGCGTCCAGGCGTGTGCGGACGACCCGCAGGTCGCGGTACACGCCATCCGCAACCTCGCCAGGATCGGCATGGGCCGCACCGCGATCCGCTGGTCCCAGCTGGGCTTCGGCAAGACGTCCTCGACGACGCCCGACGCCCAGACCCCGCGCAACATGATGGGCTTCAAGGACGGCACCCGGAACATCTCCGGCACCGACACCGCCGCCCTGGACAAGCATGTCTGGGTCGGCGAGAAGGACAAAGCGGGCTGGATGACCGGGGGTTCGTACCTGGTGGCCCGGCGTATCCGGATGCACATCGAGACCTGGGACCGTGCCCCCCTCCAGGAGCAGGAGGACATCTTCGGCCGCGACAAGGGTGAGGGCGCTGCGGTCGGCAAGGCCAAGGAGCGCGACGAGCCGTTCCTGAAGGCGATGCTGCCGACCGCACATGTGCGGCTCGCGCACCCGGACAGCAATGACGGTGCGACGATCCTGCGCCGCGGCTACTCCTTCACCGACGGTACGGACGGCCTCGGCCGGCTCGACGCCGGGCTGTTCTTCATCGCCTACCAGCGCGATGTCCGCAAGGCCTTCATTCCGCTGCAGCGACGCCTCGCGGCGCACGACGCGCTCAATCAGTACATCCAGCACGTGGGTTCGGCGCACTTCGCCGTCCCGCCGGGCGTCCGGGACAAGGGCGACTGGTGGGGCCGGGCGCTGTTCTCGTAACGGGACTCGAAACGGAAAGGGAACCGAAACGTGTTCAGCAACTTCCTGATCGGCCTGCGCGAAGGCCTTGAGGCCAGCCTGGTCGTCTGCATCCTCGTCGCCTACCTGGTGAAGACCGGCAACAAGAACAAGCTGATGCCGATCTGGATCGGTGTCGCCATCGCGGTCGTCGTCAGCCTGGCGTTCGGCGCCGGTCTCGAATTCGGCTCGCAGGAGATGACGTTCAAGGCCCAGGAGGCGCTCGGCGGTTCGCTGTCGATCCTCTCGGTCGGTCTGGTCACCTGGATGGTCTTCTGGATGCGGCGCACCGCGCGGCATCTGAAGACGGAGCTGCACGGCAAGCTCGACGCGGCGCTCTCGATGGGCACCGGCGCACTGGTCGCCACGGCGCTCCTCGCGGTGGGCCGGGAGGGCCTGGAGACCTCGCTGTTCGTGTGGCGTGCGGTGCATGCGGCGGACGACGGCTGGCACCCGATGCTCGGCGCGTTCCTCGGTATCGCGGCCGCCGTGGTGCTGGGCTGGCTCTTCTACCGCGGTGCGCTGAAGATCAACCTGTCGAAGTTCTTCACCTGGACGGGTGGCATGCTCGTGATCGTCGCCGCGGGCGTGCTCGCGTACGGCATCCACGACCTGCAGGAAGCCGAGTTCCTGGGCGGTATCCACAACCAGGCCTTCGACATCAGCGCCACGATTCCGCCGGACAGCTGGTACGGCACGCTGCTGAAGGGCACGTTCAACTTCCAGCCCGACCCGACCGTTCTTCAGATCACGGTGTGGGCGCTGTATCTGATCCCCACTCTCGCGCTGTTCCTTGCCCCGGTAGGGTTCGGACGGTCAGTGGGGGCGGCGGATCAGAAGGCGCGGAAAGCAACGGATGAGAAGTCTGAGGCCGATTCGGCTGGCGACGGGGCTCGCGACGGCGACGGCGCTGTCCATGACGGCGAGCGGGTGCGTGACGGTGCACGGCGAGCTGGAAGTGGTGCCGGCGGCAACCAGGTCTGAGGCCGCGCAGGCCCTGAAGGACTTCACCACCGCGTACAACGCGGCGGACAAGGCCTATGACCCGGCTCTGGACGCGGACCGGGTCACGGGCCCGCTCGGCGCGATCAACCAGGCCGGGCTGAAGGCACGGCAGAAGAACAATCCGGACGGCAACGCGAACCACGCGCCGTTGGAGCTGACCGACGCCACGTACCTCATCCCGAAGAAAGCCGGCTGGCCGCGGTGGTTCGTCGCGGACACCGACTCCAACCGCGACGAGGACAGCGGGAAGCTGGACACCCGCTGGCTGCTCGTCTTCGTCAAGTCCGGGCCGGGCGCGGGGTGGAAGGCCTCCTATCTGTCGGTCGTCACATCGTCCCGGCTGCCCGGCTTCGCGAAGGACAGCGACGGCCGGGCCGAGCCGGTGGCCGCGGACAGCTCCGAACTGGCTGTGGCACCGGAGGACCTGGGCACCCAGTACACGGAGTACCTCCAGAAGGGCACCCCGGACGTCTTCGCCCCCGGCGCCGCCACTTCGGGCTGGCGGGAGGCGCGCCGCACCACCCGGCGGGCGGGCTTCTCGTACCAGTACATCGACCAGCCGCTGGACAGCGGTACGTTCGCCCCGCTCGGCCTGAAGACGGACGACGGCGGGGCGCTGGTCTTCTTCAGCAGCAAGCACTTCGAACGGCAGACCGCGGCGAAGGGGCTGCGTCCGCCGCTCAACGCGGATGTGGAAGCGCTGCTGACTGGTGAGGTGAAGTCCACCCTCACCAAGGAGCGGGTCTCCAGCCAGCTGGTGTTCGTCCCGAAGAAGGGCGCCGGGAACGGCAAGGTGGTCATGCTGAACCGGCTGCCGGGCCTGACGGCAGCGAAGGGGTCGTGACCGGGGGCGGATTCAAGCCCGTCGAAAGGTGCCCCCCATGCCCTGAGGCCATGAGGGGTGAGGCAGAACGGCCACTGGTCGGCCCCGGTCATACGGCTGGTGCCGTGACCGGCAATGTTTGCGACGGGGCAAAGCTTGCCGGGAGGGGCACTAGTAGTGCGTCGCTGCTTAGCTGTGGGTTGTCTGGTTGGGAAGCTGATGTCTGGCAGATCCTTCTTCCGTTCTGCCGGACAGGGGTGGT
>NZ_JBEOVN010000080.1:0-30395 GCF_040295565.1 Streptomyces sp. NPDC002785
CGCTGGTCACACTTCCGACGCCGCAGCCAAGCCCGAGCCCGCCGCTGCCACTACCAACGCCGAGGCCATGACCCCCACATGCGGTTGCAGTACTAGAGGGCACCCGCCCCGTAAGGGCCACCGTCCGGGAGGGCTCCGGCCGGTGGATGCTCACACACGGCAGCCCCGCGTCCTCACCGATCCGCCGCGGCACGACCGCCACGCCGATCCCGGCCCGTACGTGATCGACGAGCAGCCGGATCCGAGTGACGCCACAGGGCCCGTACCCCGCGATCAGTTCCGGCGCCGTCGCCTCACGGAGCGAGATCTGCACCCCCGGCGGGAGCCGGTAGTATACCCGCCCTCCCGTGTGCCGGTCGGCCTCAACCATCTGTTGGACCGACCGCCGGCACGGGGCGAAGCTGGATATATGACTCATATCCAGCCATCCGCGCGCGTTCCCGCACTCTGGGCCGCGGCATACGGCCCGCGCCACTCACCGGCCGTCCGCCTCGTCGCCCGGTGCCTGTTGCGTGTGAGGGCCTTCGCCCGCGACCTGGCGCTGGCGGACCATGTGCCGTTCGGCGGCTATTGACGGGGGCGAATCCCGTTGGTGGAGCCGGAGCGCCCCGGTTAGCATCCGACGGTGAAGATGCCGGCCGACGAACCGTTCCACGATGCCGTACGCCGAGCCGACGCCGGACGGCTGTCCGGGCTCCTGGACGCGCAGGACTGCCCACCGGCAGTCCTCGGACGTCTGATCCGGCACGAAGACCCCACCTTGCGTCATCTGGGGCTGGTCCTGCTCACCGAGCGAGTGACAGCGGGCCGCCCGTCCGACGACGGCGAAACGGCCGAACTCGCCGGGCTGCTGCCCGTATCGCTGATGGGGCCGCCGGAGGCGGACCTCCTCCTGGCGGGGCTCTACGAGAGACTCGGCCCCCGTCTCCGGGGCCGCCCCCGCCCGTCATGGCGCACGGCCGGGCTGCCGGTACGGGTGAGGATCGCGTGGTTGCGCACCGAACTCCTCGACGAGCCGGCGGTGATCCGTGACGAAGCCCCGGGTGAGCTCCTCTACCAGGCCGTGCGGGAGACGGACATCAGCGGTGCGCATCGGCCGGCGCAACTCGTGGACGAGCTGGCGGGCAGCGGCGACCCCGTGCTGCAGGCCGAGGCGCTTCGGCTCGCGCGGCAGGGGCTGCACGCCGGACTGCTGGCTCCCGCACTGGTCCGCGAAGACCTGATCGGTCTGCTCGGCGCCGAAAGCGACAGGGTCGTCGCCGACGTGCTGGCAGAACTTGCCGAGCCGTGGGCGGCGATGGAGCCGCTTGCGCCCGGGTGCATCTCTCCGTTTCTCGCCGCGGGTTCGGCGGGGGAGAGGCCCGCGGTGGCCGATGCTGCCCTCGCGGCCGCCGCCCGCCACGGTCACAAGGACCTGCTGCGGCAGATCACCGGCGATCCGGATCTTCCGCCGGGCCTTCGCCGACGGGGAATGGAACTGCTCGGTGACCTGGCGGACCGCGACGACATCGGTGAACTCACGGCCGTCGCCGCACGCGATCCGCTGCTGTTCGGCGGGCCGACGATGATGTGCCTGCGCGGTCTCCACCGGCGCGGACACTTCGTGGACGGCGCGGACGTCCCGGCCGTCATCGGCCTGGCCCTGGCCGATCACTCGATTCCGCCCAGTGAGATCGCAACGATCCTGTTCACCTGCCGGAAGGAGATGTTCCGGGAACTGACGGGTACGGCCGCCGACGATCCGAGCCGGGCGCGACGGCTCGCCCTGCTGGTGGCCCTGGCCGGGCAGGGAGCGGACGAGCTTCCGATCGGGGACGCGATCACACGCGCACTTCCTTCGGCTCCCGCCCCCGGTCCGTTCCTCGACGCGATCCGTGAGCTGCGCCATGCGGATGCCGAAGACGCCGTGATCTCTCTGCTGCCCTCGGCGCCCGCCGCTGCCCTGGACGCCCTGGAGGCCATCGGCGGGCAGCAGACGGTACTGGCCCTGCGAGAAGGGCTGGGCTTCCCCGGGGACGCGATCGCGCCTCACCTGTACGGCGTACGGAACCGCGCCCTCGAAGTGCTGTGGCAGCTGAACCGCGATCCGGCGCTCCGGCGCGCCCTGCTCGTACGGCTCGACCCCGTCGACCTGCCGGCGCGCATCTCAGCGGACCTCGGTGGCCCGGACGAGCGGGAACTGGCCCTGCTGAGTTCCCATCTGAACCCGGACGAGCCGGTGGCGGCGCTGTGCCGTCTCGCGGCCCACGGCCACGCCGGCACACTGCCGGTCATCGCCGACCTGCTGCTGCGCATCGTGGCCGACCAGGCGGCGTCGCAGGAGTGGGAACACGGACAACACGGACAGCAGGGCGGTGAGCCCGTGGTGCCCCAAGAAGTCCTGGACGCCGTGCACGCCCTGGGCCGCCGGCTCCACGAGCGGGGCGCGACCCGGCCGGTCTGCCTGCTCGACGCAGCAGACGCGCAAGAGGCAGGCCACGCACTCGTCGCGACGATGGCACTGGAACTGCTGGACCGGCCCGGACTGTCCGACCGTGAGCAGGCGATCCTGCTCGAACTGCTGCTCCGCGCCCCCTGGACGGGCACCCGCGCCCAGGTGCACCGGCTGCTGCGCCACCGCGACCGGCACGTACGCAAACATGTCATCGCCCTGCTCGCCCGGGACGCCACGGGCGAGGACGCACAGGCGTTGTCGGCGACCTTGATCGCGCTGACCACCGCCCAGGACATCCAGACCGTCCGGCAGACCCTCCTCGCACTGGGCCACGCACAGGCCCACTGGGCGTGCACCGCGATCGCCGCATGTCTCGACCATCCGAACATGAACATCAAGAAGACCGCCGCCGAGGTGCTGGTCCGTGCGGGCACACCGGCGGCGCTGCCCAAGCTGCTCTTCTGGCTCGGGCACCACGACAACCCCGGGCTGCGCAGCACGCTCGTCGCGGCCCTGCGCGCCGTCCTCGGCGACGCCTACGCGGCGACGCTTCTCGCCGCCGCCGAGCACAGCCGGGACGGCCGTACCCGCGAACTGCTGCTGGAGGGCCTCGACGGCGCCCTCGGCGCTCGCTCGGTCCTCGCACTGGATGACCAGGCGTCGCCGGTGGCGGCCACCCTGGTCTCCCTGGTGGCGGACGGCCGGGTCTCTCTGGCCTCCGGGGACGTGAAGGATCTGGCGATACCGCTGGCCAGGCACGGCATCACCGCATCGGCCGTGGCCCAGGGGTCATCGGTGGACGGTGCGACGGACCGCGACATCAGGTCGCTGGCGGCCGGGGGCTGGAATCCCTCGGTCGCGCTGCGCGTCGCCGAGAGGGACGCGCCGCTTCACCCCGACCGGCGATCCGAGCTGCGGCCGATGCTCGCCGACTGGCTCCGGCTGGCCGGCTCGCGGCCTGCGGTCCGGGACAGGGTGGTGCGGTTCGCGCTGCGCATCTGCTCCGCACCCTGGGCGGCCGGGGAACTGACGACGTTCGCCCGGTCCATCTCGGTCCTGCTCGACACGCTCGTCAATGCCCGGGACGAGGACCGGCACGACCTGATCGCGGTACTCGAAGCGGTCGCACCGATGCTGACTGCGGCCGGCAGGCCGGCCGTTGCCGCCGCGGTACGGGCACTGCGTCCCGCACCCACGACGCCGAGCCGGTCCACGCTGACGCTGCTGCGCAGCCTCGGCGCGGTGCTGGTCCGCGCCGACCTCGATCAGGCACTCGCGTCGGCCCGGCTCGGCGCCGACCCCTGGCAGGCCCAGGCCGCCGTGCTGAGGGAGGCGTTCGCAGCCCCGGAGCCCACCGCGGCACCCATGTCCGCCGAGACCCGGGCATGGCGGGCGGCGCTGGCCGACGCGGTGCGCGCACCGGGCACGTTGGAGGAGTTCAGCCGACAGGACGACGGCAGGGTCGGCTCGCGGGACCGGCTGACCGCACTGATCGAGGTCCACCACGGCACGGACCCCGAGGTTGGGGCCGCCCTGCTCGACTGGATGACGCTTCTTCAGCCCCTCGACGCACCGCCCTGGACCATCACCGAGACCGCCCAGGCACCGACGCCGCCGCCCCGGCACGTACGCATCGACGACCTCGACCAGCCCCGTTCGACGGCCCTGAGAGAGCGCCTGCTGGACATGCTGGGGTCAACCGCCGCGGACCGCAGGGAGACCGCTGCCCTGGCGCTGGCGAAGTGGCCCGAGCCCGAGGCCCGGCTGCCGGTGCTTCGCGCATATCTCCGCGGGCACATCGGCATACCCATCGGCGTGGACCTGGCCCGTGCACTGCGCACCCTCGACGAGACGGAACTCCGGAGCGAGGACGTCTTGCACGACAGGGTGGCTCTCGCGGCCTCGAAGCTCTCCCCGTGGTCACTGGAACCGCTGGTGCCGCTGTTGCTGGAGTGGTGGGAACACACCCCGCCCGCCGCCGGTCCGGCAGTCGGTGAAGCGTTGCGCAACTACCCCGCCGATGCGCTCGCCCAGGTTCTGGGCGACCGCCTCGCCGCCGGGGCCTGGGGCTTCCTCGATCTGCTCCTCGACCGCCGGCTCCTGCGCACCCCCGCGCTGACGCGCACGTGTCGACGGCTGCGCGCCGAAGGACGCGACGACATCGCGGACCGGCTTCTTCTCGTAGAGGGTCCGCTGCGCGGCCCGGACGCCGTACAGCAGGACGCAGCGGCGCTGGCAGCGCTCCGTGACCGTACCCCTGCCGCACCCGGCGGAGCTTCGCACCGACCGTCCCGGCAGGAACTGCTGGACCTGGCCCGAACCGGCACCCCGGAACAGATATGCCGGGCACTCACAGAACTGGCCGAGACCCACTTCGGCCCGGACACGGACCAGGACCCCGGACTGCGCGACCTGATCGGTGAGTTGCTGAATCATCCCCGGGCCAAGGTCCGCTTGCGAGCCCACCGGACCTCGCGGACGATGCTGGACCGGGGCACCTATCTGAGCCACACCATGCTCCTGCTGGACGACCCCCGGCCTGACGTGACACGTTCGGCGATCCGCACGCTCTGCCACGCAGGCTGGGAACCCGCGATCCCCGCCGTGACCGGACTGCTCGCGCACTCGCATCCCGTCGTGCGCAGGACGGCGGCCGAGGGACTCATCGGGATGAGCGAGGCTGCGATCCCCGCCCTCCGCCGAGCCGCCGCCCACGCCCGCCCCGACAAGCGCTTCCTCTACACGTCCGTACTCGACCGGATCAGGGCAACCGACTGACCACCACCGCCGACGCCAAGCACATCCGCCAACAACCGAAGCCGTCCGGCAACAACTCAAACCCGTCCGGCGATTGAGGACGAACAAACGGCAACCGGGCGGGCCCCGCACTCACCCCCGCCCGGGCCACCGCCTACACGTACCGCTTGATCTCCCGCCGAGCCAACGACCGCTGATGCACCTCGTCCGGCCCGTCCGCCAGCCGCAACGTCCGTGCCGTCGCCCACAGTTCGGCCAGCGGGAAGTCCTGGCTGACGCCACCCGCACCGTGCAGCTGCACCGCCTGGTCGAGGATGCCGACCACCGCGCGCGGGGTGGCGATCTTGATGGACTGGATCTCCGTGTGCGCACCCCGGTTGCCCACCGTGTCCATCAGCCACGCCGTCTTCAGCACCAGCAGCCGCAGCTGCTCCACCGTGACCCGCGCGTCCGCGATCCAGTTCTGTACGACGCCCTGCTGGGCGAGCGGCTTGCCGAAGGCCGTACGGGACACCGCCCGCCTGCACATCAGCTCGATCGCCCGCTCGGCCATGCCGATCAGCCGCATGCAGTGGTGGATGCGGCCCGGCCCCAGACGTGCCTGGGCGATGGCGAAGCCACCACCCTCCTCGCCGATCAGATTCGCGGCAGGTACCCGTACGTCCGTGAAGACGACCTCGGCGTGACCGCCGTGGGAGTGGTCCTCGTAGCCGTACACCTGCATGGCGCGCCGCACTTCGAGACCGGGGGTGTCGCGCGGGACCAGGATCATCGACTGCTGGCGGCGGACGTCGGCGCCGTCAGGGCCATCGGCGGTCGCTGTCTTGCCCATCACGATGAAGATCTGACAGTCCGGGTTCATCGCCCCGGAGATGTACCACTTGCGGCCGTTGATGACGTAGTTGTCACCCTCCCGCACGATGCGCGTCTCGATGTTCGTCGCGTCCGACGAGGCCACCTCGGGCTCGGTCATCGCGAACGCCGAGCGGATCTCCCCGGCGAGCAGCGGCTCCAGCCACTGCTTCTTCTGCTCGTCCGTGGCGAACTGGAAGAGCACCTCCATGTTCCCGGTGTCCGGCGCCGCGCAGTTCAGTGCGGTCGGCGCCAACTGCGGGGAACGGCCGGTGATTTCGGCGAGCGGTGCGTACTGGAGGTTGGTCAGCCCGGCGCCGTACTCCGCATCGGGAAGGAAGAGGTTCCACAGCCTCTGGCGCCGCGCCTCGGCCTTCAGGTCCTCGATGATCTGCGGGGTGTCCCACGGGGAGGCCAGGAGCGCGCGCTGTTCGTCCGCGATCTTCTCGGCCGGGTAGACATGCTGGTCCATGAAGGTGAGCAGCTTGCCGCGCAGCTCTTCGGTACGGGCGTCGAATGCGAAGTCCATGGGGGTGATCAGCCTTCCTGGAGGGTGGTGAGGCCGTGCTCGATGAAGACGGGGACGAGATCGCCGATGCGGTCGAAGCCGGCGCCGACGGTCCGGCCCAGGGTGTAGCGGTAGTGGATGCCCTCCAGGATCACGGCGAGCTTGAACCAGGCGAACGCCGTGTACCAGGAGATGGCGGTGGTGTCCCGGCCGGAGCGTGCGGCATAGCGCTCGATCAGTTCGGCGGGGGTGGGGTGGCCGGCCGCGCCACTGGTGGTGGAGACGGGGGACTTCGGCAGACCGAGATCGGAGCTGTACATCACCAGCAGGCCGAGGTCGGTCAGCGGGTCGCCGAGCGTCGACATCTCCCAGTCGAGAACGGCCTTGATCCGGTCGTCGGAGCCGATCAGGACGTTGTCCAGGCGGTAGTCGCCGTGTACGACGGTGGGCGCGGGGGAGGCGGGCAGCTCACGGCCGAGCGCCGCGTGCAGTTCGTCGATGCCGGGCAGTTCGCGGTTGCGGGAGGCGTCCAGCTGCTTGCCCCAGCGGCGCAGCTGCCGGTCGAGGAAGCCCTCGGGGCGCCCGAAGTCGCCGAGCCCGACGGGCTCGGGGTCCACGGCGTGCAGTTCGACGAGCGTGTCGACGAGACCGAGGACGGCCTCCCGGGTGCGTTCGGCGCCCAGTGGGGCGAGCTGCTCGGCCGTGCGGTACGGGGTGCCCTCGATGTACTCCATGACGTAGAAGGGCGACCCGATCACCGAGTCGTCCTCGCAGAGCAGCACCGGTTCGGGTACCGGAACGGCCGTCGGGTGCAGGGCGCTGATCACCCGGTGCTCGCGCTTCATGTCGTGTGCGGTGGCCAGCACATGACCCAGCGGGGGCCTGCGCACGACCCAGCGGCCGGTGCCGCTTGTGACGATGTACGTCAGATTTGAGCGGCCGCCCTCGATGAGCCGGGCTTCGAGCGGTCCGTTCACCAGGCCCGGCCGCTCGCGGTCGAGATATCCGCGCAGCCGGACGAGGTCGAGACCTGGCGGGTGGACTGGGCTCATCGTGCGCACCTCCGGGGTGAAAGATGGTCGGTGTTCATGATGCCGACCAGTCGGTATGTCGTCCAGTGAACTTCCGGAATCCGGTGTGTCCCGCGCTGGTGACGGAACCGCTCCCTGGAGCGGCCACGGCCTGAGTTGCGGGGGCCCCCGCCCGCACCGAGGGTCGGTACATGAAGGCGATCAGCTACAGCAGGTACGGCGGGGCCGACGTCCTGGAGTACGGGGAACGGCCCGACCCCAAGGTCGGCCCCGACACCGTCCTGGTGAAGGTGCGGGCCGCGGCGGTCAACCCGGTCGACTGGAAGGCCCGCGAGGGTTACCTCGACGCCGGTCTGGTGGCCGTGTTCCCGGTGATCCCCGGCTGGGACGTGTCCGGCGTCGTGGTGCAGCCCGGTGTCGCCGTCGACGAATTCGTGGTCGGTGACGAGGTCATCGGCTATGTGCGGGAAGACTTTCTCTGCCGCGGTACGTTCGCCGAGTACGTCGCCGCACCCGTGCGCACCCTCGCCCGCAAGCCGCTGAGCCTCAGCTTCGAGGAGGCCGCGGGGCTGCCACTGGCCGGCCTCACCGCGTACCAGGTGCTGCACCGCACACTGAAGATCCAGGGCGGCGAGACGGTCCTCGTCCACGCGGCGGCGGGCGGCGTGGGCTCGTTCGCCGTCCAGCTCGCCGGCCATGCGGGCGCCCGGGTCATCGGCACCGCGAGTGAACCCAACCACGATCATGTGCGCCGGCTCGGCGGGGAGCCGGTGGCCTACGGGGACGGCCTTGCCGACCGGCTGCGGGAGCTGGCCCCGGACGGTGTCGACGCCGCTTTCGACACCGTCGGCGGGGAGGCGCTCCGCGTCTGCGCCGAAGTGCTGAAGCCCGGGGGCCGGCTGGCCTCCATCGCGGACGGCGAGGTCTTCTCGTACGGCGGCCGCTACGCCTTCGTGCGCCCGGACGCCAAGGACCTCGCCCACCTGGCCGAACTGGCCGAGCAGGGCATCGTCACGGTCCATGTGGACCGGGTCTTCCCGCTGGAACAGGCCGCGGACGCCTACCGGCTGAACGAGCAGGGACGCACCCGCGGAAAGATCGTCGTCACCGTCCCCTGGGACACCCCGGACATCTGACGGGCCCGGTGCCGGAACGGGGAATCAGAACGGCACGCCCGCATCAGAACAGCATGGCCGAGGCGAATACCGCGAGCGCGATCGTGCACGCCGCCGCGGTCAGCGCACCCCGTGGCGAGAGCGGCTGCGGCTGCGCGGTGTTCATCCCGAGCACCCGCCGGTGCGCCACCCCCAGGAAAGCCAGCCAGACCAGCAGGCTCAGTGACACCGCAACGATTCCGGCCGGGGTCGCACCATGGTGCAGCGCCTGCTTGACTGCCAGCAGCACCACCACCGTGCAGGACAGGGTCGTACGCCGCCAGGCCAGCCTCGTCCGCTCGGGCTGCAGACCGGGGTCGCGCCCGGCGGAGGTCACCGGCCCTCCCAGCCGAAGAGAACCACCACCACCATCGCAATGGCGACGACGCCGACGGCGAGACCGAGCAGCGCCGGGAACCGGGAGACCGGAAGGTCTTCCCCGCGCCGCATCGCCCGCTCGCACCGCATCCAGTGATTGATCGCCCGCAGCGCACACAGCACACCGGCCGCGAGCAGCGCGAGCGCCAGAGCCGCGCGGATGCCCCACGCCAGCTCCGGCAGGAACTGGTCGACCGCGAAACCGCCGCCGATCAGTGCCAGGGCCGTCCGGATCCAGGCGAGGAAGGTCCGCTCATTGGCGAGCGAGAAACGGTAGTCGGGGGTGTCGCCCTCTTCGCGGATGCGCTGCGGCGCGAACCACAGCCGCAGGCCCTGCACGAATTCGTTCACGCGTGAACCTCATCTGTCGCTTTGTCGACGATCACCGGGCCGGACTCAGAAGGCCGCCCCGCCCGCCCGGAAGGCCAGCAGCCGCTGGTACGTCTCCAGGCCGTCCGGCACCCACTCCCAGTCGCCGAGCCGCCGCTCCAGCTCCGCATCGGTGAGGAAGGTGTGCCAGGCGACCTCCTCCACCTGCGGGTTCACCGGCAGCTCGCAACGTACCTGGTAGACGTAACTCCACCAGGAGTGCTCGGCGCTCTCGTAGAGGAACTTGAACAGCGGCTCGGGGCGGGGGAGCCCGGAGACTCCCAGCTCCTCCTCGGCCTCCCGCAGCGCCGCCTCGTCGTAGGACTCACCGGCCCCGACCACCCCGCCGACGAACATGTCGTAGCGGGACGGGAAGACCAGCTTGGTGGGGGTCCTGCGGTGCACGAAGAGCCGGCCCCCGGCATCCCTGGCCTCGACGAAGACGCAGCGATGGCGCAGGCCCCGCGCGGTCGCCTCACCGCGTGGGGCCTGCCCCACGACCACGTCGTTCTCGTCGACGATGTCCAGGATCTCGTCGGAAGGAGTCATGTCTTTCATCCAACACCAGGCCACCGGCAGTGATCACCGGCCCCTGACGTACTTGACCGTCGGGCCGGTGGTCCAGCCGCCGTCCACGGCCGGTTCGGCGCCGGTGATGTACGAGGCGGCATCCGAGAGCAGGAAGACGACCGCCCCCTGTGACCGGACGGACGCCGCTCAGTTCGGCTGGAGGCTCTTTTCCCGGCGCCCGCCCACGGGCCCCTCCGGCATCGCCGGATGCAGTCCCAGCAGCACGATCCCGACGACGATCGCCACGAGCCCGGCCGCCTGCCAGGCCAGTGCGCCGGTGTCGGTACGCAGCTGGTCGCCGAGGAAGCCGACCCCGCAGGCGATCCCGGCCAGCGGCTGGGACGCGGTCAGCGGGGGCAGCGTGACCCGTAGCGGCCCCGTCTCGAACGCGCTCTGCACCAGGACCAGTCCAGTCACCCCCAGCACCACCACCGCGTACGGCTGCCACGACGTCACCAGTACCGCCCAGCCCCCGTCGGACAACCGCTGCCCACTGACCCGGGTCAGGGCGTCCTGAAGTCCGTACAGCAGTCCGGCCGCCACCGCGAGCAGCGCCGGCGCGACCCCGGACTGCATGCGCTTGGCGAAGGTGGTGAGCATCAGGGCGGCGCCCACGACCACGCCGACCACCAGCCAGTGCCGCAGCGGACTGGTCACCGCCTCGCCGCCCTGCGGCTGGCCCGCCAGCAGAAAGGCGGCGACTCCGCCGGCCAGCAGCCAGAGCCCGGACCAGCCCTGCCGGCCGAGCCGCTGCCCGGTGCGATGGCGTGACAGGGCCATTGCGAACAGCAGATTGGTCGAGAGCAGGGGTTCGACGACGGACACCTCGCCCTTGCCCAGGGCCAGGGCGCCCAGAACCATGCCGCAGACCATCAGCCCGATCCCGGCCAGCCAGCTCGGCACCCGCATCAGGTCCAGCAGCAGCCGGGGGGAGAGATAGTCGCTCCTCGGGGCGTGCGAAGCGGCGGCCTGCTGGAGGACGAATCCGAACCCCAGACAGCAGGCGGCACTCACGGCGAGCACGAGGACCAGCACCGACACGCTTCTACCTCAAGTCAGGCCAGAAGTGGGTGATTTGTTTCGACGATAGCGCCTGTGCCCCCAGGGTGCGGCCGGAGTGCCGCCGACAGGGCGGTTGACGCCGTGGCGGCTGGTGCAGAGGATCTGACGCACGAGTAACTTCCGGCGCGGGCGCGCCGGACCGTCACCGTGGCCGTGACCGGATCGCCCCGACAAGGATGGAACCCATGGCGTACGACGCTGATGTGATCGTTATCGGGGCGGGGCTCGCCGGTCTGGTGGCCACGGCCGAGCTGGTCGACGCGGGCCGCTCGGTGATCCTGCTCGACCAGGAGCCCGAACAGTCGATCGGCGGCCAGGCGCACTGGTCCTTCGGCGGTCTCTTCCTCGTCGACTCGCCCGAGCAGCGCCGGATGCGGATCAAGGACAGCCATGAGCTGGCCCTCCAGGACTGGCTCGGCACGGCGGGCTTCGACCGCAAGGAGGACCGCTGGCCACGGAAGTGGGCCGAGGCGTACGTCGAGTTCGCGGCCGGTGAGAAGCGCTCCTGGCTGCACGCCCAGGGGCTGCGGCTCTTCCCCGTCGTCGGCTGGGCGGAGCGCGGCGGCTACGACGCGAACGGCCACGGCAACTCCGTACCCCGCTTCCACATCACCTGGGGCACCGGCCCCGGCATCGTCGCCCCCTTCGAGCGCCGGGTCCGCGCGGGCGTCGCCAAGGGCCTCGTCCAGCTGAAGTTCCGCCACCGGGTCACCGGCCTCGGCCGCACCGCGGGCGCCGTCGACACGGTGACCGGCGAGATCCTGGAGCCGAGCGCGGCCGCCCGCGGCACCGCGAGCAGCCGGGTGACGACCGGTACTTTCGAGCTGAAGGCCCAAGCGGTGATCGTCACCTCCGGCGGCATCGGCGGCAACCACGACCTTGTACGCAAGCAGTGGCCCCCGCGGCTCGGCACCCCGCCCGCGAAGATGCTCTCCGGCGTCCCCGCCCATGTCGACGGACTCATGCTCGGCATCACAGAGGAGGCGGGCGCCCACCACATCAACCGCGACCGGATGTGGCACTACACCGAGGGCATCGAGAACTGGAACCCGATCTGGGCCAAGCACGGCATCCGCATCCTGCCGGGACCGTCCTCCCTCTGGCTGGACGCACGCGGCAAGCGGCTGCCGGTCCCGCTCTTCCCGGGCTTCGACACCCTCGGCACCCTCGAACACATCATGAAGTCCGGCCACGACTACACCTGGTTCGTCCTCGACCAGAAGATCATCGGCAAGGAGTTCGCGCTCTCCGGCTCCGAGCAGAACCCCGATCTGACCGGAAAGTCGATCCGCGACGTGATCGGCCGGGCCCGCGCGGACGTACCGGCCCCGGTGAAGGCCTTCATGGACAACGGGGTGGACTTCGTCGTCGAGAAGGACCTCGCCGCACTGGTCCGCGGCATGAACGCGCTCACCGACGAGCCGCTGATCGACGAGGCCGAACTGCGCCGCGAGATCACCGCACGCGATCGTGAGATCGCCAACCCCTTCACCAAGGACCTCCAGATCACCGCGCTCCGCGGGGCTCGTGCCTATCTCGGCGACAAGCTGATCCGTACGGCTCCGCCGCACCGCATCCTCGACCCCAAGGCCGGCCCGCTGATCGCCGTACGGCTGAACATTCTGACCCGCAAGTCGCTCGGCGGACTGGAGACGGACCTGTCCTCCCGGGTGCTCACCGAGGACGGCACACCCCTGTCCGGTGTGTACGCGGCGGGGGAGGCGGCGGGTTTCGGCGGTGGCGGGGTGCACGGCTACCGCTCGCTGGAAGGGACCTTCCTCGGCGGCTGCATCTTCTCCGGCCGGGCGGCGGGCCGGGCGGCGGCGCAGGCGGTGGGGTAGGGCACACACCCCCCTTGGAGTTCCGGTCTTCCAGATCCGCCCCGGGCCCGTCCGGGGCGGGTCGACCTGGCGCGGATAGAGTCGTGGAGTGAAGATCCCGCGTCTGCTCGACGGTCGGCTGAAGTTCCGCCACCTGGTCCTCGTCGACGCGCTCTCCCGGCAGGGAAGCGTCGTCGGCGCCGCCGCGGAACTGCATGTGACCCAGCCGGCCGCCACCCGCAGCCTGCATGAGCTGGAGGACATCCTCGGCGTCCCGCTGTACGAACGCGGGCCCCGGGGCGTCACCGCCACGGTGTTCGGTGAGGCCTTCACCGAGCATGCGCGGGCCGTGCTGGCCCAGTTGGCGCAGGCGGGCCGCCATGTGGTGGAGCTGGCCGACGCCGACCGCGGAACGGTCATCGTCGGCACCCATCTGGCCGGGTCCAATGTGCTCCTCCCGCGGGCCATCGCCGAGATCAAGAAGGAGCGCCCCTACCTGACGGTGATCGTCCGGGAGGCGTCGCCGGAAGCGCTGCTCCTGGAACTGGAGGCCGGCCGCATCGACTTCATCGTCGGCCGGCTCACCGTCCCCTCCGACGAGCGGACCGTGCGCCGCAAGCTCTACGACGAGTCGGTCGAGCTCGTGGTCAGGGCCTCGCACACGCTCGCCGGGCAGACCTCGGTGGAGCTCTCGGACCTGGCGCACTATCCGTGGATCCTGCCCGGGGCGGAGACCGCGCTGCGGCGTGAGATCGAGGAGTTCTTCGCCCGGCACGGGATGCCGCTGCCGATGAACCGGGTGGAGACGACGTCCTTCCTGACCGTCCGCCAACTCCTGCTGGAGACCGATGTCGTCGCGGCACTGCCGAGCCTGATCACCCGGGACGACACCCGGATCGTCCGGCTGGCAGTGCCGCTGGACCCGATCGGCCACAGCGTCGGGCTGACCCTGTCGGCCGCTCGCGCACTGGGCCCGTCGGCCGAGGCGCTGATCCGGAGCCTGGAAGACATCGCCGCCTCGATGGCCCCGCAGGGCGCGGAGGGCGACGACTCCCCGCGGTGCTGACGGCGGCTCCGTCTTGGAAGAGCAGCTCCCGGATCACCGGGCATCGCCCGGGTGGGTGTCCTCACACATTCCCTGACCTGAGCGGGTTACCCGCGCCTCGGAGCGAGCAAATACCGTCATTTGAATGATCTCAATCGTGTTGATCATCACGCCATGATGACCGAACGTATGAGCTAGCGTTCCGAAGCGTGATCAACACCTCGCTCCCCTCTGACCAGGCAGCTTCAACCGCTGCAGCGCTGACGCGGGCCCTCTTCGGCGAACAACTGGAGCAACTCCACGAGCCCTGGCGCAAGCTGTTCAGTACTGAGCCGTTCCGCTTCAGGGAAGGGCTGTCACCCGATGAACGTGCCGTGCTGTCATACGAACGTTTACACCTGATCAACGACGCACTCGACAGCCCCGAGGACTTCGTGGTCGACGTGGAACGACTCGCGGCACTCCACGAATGGGTCGGCCCGGTGGACGCGGGACTGGGAACAGTGGCGAGTATCCACTACAACCTCTTCCTCGGCAGCCTCCTCGACCACACATCGGGCCCGAACCGTGATCTGCGGGAGTTCGCCGAGCTGCGGCGTACGGGAACGTTCCTGTGTACGGAGGCCGGGCACGGCAACAGCGCCGCGCAACTGGAGACCACCGCCACGTATGAACGAACCACGGGCGAGTTCGTGCTGAACACTCCCCATGAGGCCGCCCGCAAGTTCATGCCGAACACCAGCTCCACCGGCGGTCCCAAAACCGCTGTCGTCGCCGCCCGCCTCATCACGGACGGCAAAGACCGGGGTGTCTTCCTGTTTCTTACTCCACTCAGCGACGATGCCGGGCTCCCGATGCCAGGAGTCGAGATACGCAGGCTGCCACAGACAGCCACCGCCGCCGTCGACCACTGTGTTACTTCCTTCGACCATGTCCGGCTGCCACAGGAAGCGCTTCTGCAGTCCGACCACGGATCCCTCACACCGGAAGGCGTCTTCACCAGTTCGATCGGCAGCCCCCGCAAGCGCTTCCTGCGCTCCATCGGCCGAGTCACCGCCGGCAAGCTCTGCATGAGCGGCTACAGCCTCGGTGTCACGCGCCACGCGCTCGCCGTAGCCGTACGGCACGCCCACACGAGGCAGACTTCCGGCGTGGCGGCCCGCGGCAGCGTTCCGCTGTTCGCTCACCGCAGTCACCACACCCCACTCCTCGACGCCATCGCCACCACCTACGCCGCGACTCTCCTGCACCGCGCCGCGGTACGGCAGTGGGCGCAGGCAACGGAGTCGGAACGGGAGAACGCTGAGCGGTTCGCGGCCATAGCCAAGGGCTGGATCACCTGGCGAGCCCGCGCCGTCATGACTGAGTGCCGTGAACGCTGTGGTGCGCAGGGGCTCTTCCTGGCCAACGGAATCGCGGGACAGCTGGCAGCCAACGAGGGAACCATCACGGCGGAAGGCGACAACCTCGTCATCTGGGTCAAGGCTGCGGGCGAAATGCTTCTTGGCCACTTCACTCCGAAGGCGTCCCATGATGCGCCGCCCGAGGACCGCGACCTCGACGATCCGGTCTTTCTTCAAGACCTCTTGGCGGGCATCGAACGCATCTGGCATCAGCGTGCACGTACACGCCTGCGCAGCGGCAAGGCCGGCAACCCTCTCAACCGGTGGAACACCACCGTCACACCGGCTCTGGAACTGGTCGACGC
Source organism: Streptomyces sp. NPDC002785 (assembly GCF_040295565.1). Classification (NCBI taxonomy): domain Bacteria; kingdom Bacillati; phylum Actinomycetota; class Actinomycetes; order Kitasatosporales; family Streptomycetaceae; genus Streptomyces; species Streptomyces sp. NPDC002785. Next base: position 15,689 of record NZ_JBEOVN010000080.1, read on the forward strand.
CTACGCACACCGCCAGGCTGCCCAAGCTCTTCTGGACGCTGCCATCCAGGCTGATCACCCTGAAGCGGAGCGCCAACTACGATCGCTGCACCGTCTGTTCACCCTGCGTCGCGTCGCGGCCCACAGTGGGGACCTGCTCGCGGAGGGATACCTGACCAGTGATCAGGTGAGGCAGCTCCCCGACGAGGCCGAGAGCGTCGTCGCAGACCTCGCACCCCAGGCCGTGACGCTCACGAACGGATTCGCCGTCGTGGACGAGGTTTTCCTCGATCACCCCATCAACCGTCCTGAAGGCTACGAAGGCAGCTCGCTGCCCTTGTGAGAGCCTCCGGCCGGCGCGGAATGCCGACTGTGTGACCGCGTCGTGGGACCACGCGCGTCACGAGGACGGAGACGTTCGTGCCGTCGGCGTACGGCGACGGTCGTTCCTGGCCGGCTCGGGGCCGAGAGACGGCCACTGTTTCTCGGAAGTGTGACCTCGGCGCCGTGCGCGCGGCGGCGTGCGCACGACAGGTGGGTGTGGAAGAGGAACCACCGGTCGCAGCGCGGGTTGCTCATCAGTGCCTCGGGCGTTCCGTGTCGGCGGTTCAGGTCTCTGAGTCAGGAATTCTGTTCGGACGTGCAGGCTTGTTCAATGGCGCGGATGGGGCGGCCGAAGGCCGAGGCGACACTGTCGGACGAGGAACGGGCCGCGCCCGAGGGGTGGGCCCGGCGTCGGGCCGCGCCGCAGGCGTGGGCACTGCGGTCCGGACCAGGACCGCGGGCGAAATCCTCGAACGCCTCGCCGGCTGTCTGAACAGAATCCCCGACTCGGAACATCAGTGCGTGTCCGCCCCCGGCAGCCCCAGAAAGCGCTCCGCGTTGCCGTGCGTGATCAGCCGACGGCTGCGGTCGTCGAGGAAGGCGCTCTTGCGGACCACCTCACCCACCGGCCGTTCCCCCAGCGGATACGGGTAGTCGCTGCCCACCATCACCCGGTCCGCGCCGACCGTATCGACCAGGAGCCGCAGGGCACGGTCGTCGAAGACGACCGAGTCGACGTAGAAGCGGCCCAGATAGTGCGAGGGTGGGCGCTCCGAGGTGCCGATGACATCATGCCTGCCGTGCCAGGCGTTCTCCATCCGGCCGAGCCAGAAGGCGAAGGACCCGCCGCCGTGCGCGAAACAGATCTTCAGCCGGTCGTCGATCCGGTCGAAGACGCCGCCCAGGATCAGGGCGAGGATCGACAGATGGGTCTCGGCGGGCATGGCCGTGAGCCACTGCGCCATCCACCGGTCCAGTCGCGGTGAACTCGCCATGTCCCAGGGGTGCACGAACACCGGCACATCGAGCGAGGCACAGTGCTGGAGGAAGGTCACGACGCCTTCGCTGTCCAGGTCGCGGTCACCGACATGGTTGCCGATCTCCACCCCCCGGTGCCCGTTGGCGATGCTCCGTTCCAGCTCCCGGCAGGCCGCGTCGGGGTCCTGCAACGGCACCTGGCAGAACGGAATCAGCCGGTCCGGCGCCGGGGCGACAATCTCCAGCGCGAGGTCGTTGAAGATGCGCGAGACCTTCGCCGCCTCCGCCCCGCTGCGACCGTAGGTGAAGAACGCCGGGGTGGGGGAGACCACTTGGCGGTGCACACCGTCCGCGTCCATGTCCCGCAGCCGTGTATCGGCGTCCCAGGCATCGGCCTGGATCCGGCGGAACTCCTTGGAGCCCATCATGATCATGGCGTCGGACTCGGACTCGATCCGCAGCCATGGCGCCTGAGGACCGGCCTCGGCCGTCAGATCCGGCCAGCCGCGCGGAACGTAATGCGTATGGATGTCGATCGTGCGGTCCACGCTCAGCCCTTCCCGGGATGCAGGGCAGCGCAGTTCGGACACGTACGCGCCTTCTCGTCCCCGTAGAACCCGGCGAAGACCGGCGGCAGATCCGCGACGATGTCCCGCACCTGGAGCTCGACCTCATGGATCTTCGTGGCGCAGTCGGGGCAGTACCACTGGAACTTCTCCAGGGTTCCCTCCTCCCGGACCCGCTCGATGACCAGCCCGATCGAACCTGCGTCGGGCCGCTGCGGGGAGTGCGGCACATTGCCGGGCAGCAACCAGGCCTCGCCCTGCCGGATGTGCACGGTGCGCAGCCCGTCCTCGGTCATGACGTCGACACGCATATCGCCCTTGACCTGGTAGAACCACTCCTCGTACGGATCGAGGTGGAAATCGGTCCGCTGGTTGGGCCCGCCGACGATCTGGACGATGAAGTCCTGGCCCAGGGACATGGTGCGGTTGTTCACCGGCGGCTTGAGCAGGTGCTCGTGCTCGGTGATCCAGCCCTGGAAATCGATGACCGGGGGAATGGCGGTCATGAGGACACCTCCGTGCTGTGTTCTGCGGGTGACTGGCGGGGCCGCGGCAGATGGGCGACGGCCTGGATCTCGATCAGCAGATGGGGATGCGGCAGCTGGTGCACCGCGACGGTCGTCCGGGTCGGTCCGCTTTCGTCGAAGTACTCGCCGTAGACCTCGTTGTATCCGCCGAAGTCATTCATGGACACCAGATACGTGGTGATCTGCGCGATGTCGGAGAGCTCGGAGCCCACCTCGGCGAGGATGTCCCGGATGTTCTCGATCACCGCACGGGTCTGTGCCCGGATGTCCAGCCTCGTGGTGCCGAACTCATCGGCCTCGACGCCCACGAACGTGTTGTCGGGCCGGCGCGAACTGGTGCCGGAGACGAACACCAGGTCCCCGACGACCTTCACATGGGGGAACCGCCCGCGCGGAGTGGCCTTGCCCTCGATCACCCGTGAACCGCTCATCAGTATCCCTTCACCGTGACGGACCCGATGCCCGCCACATCGCATTCGGTGACCCCCGCCACCAGCGGCACGGCCGCCGTGGCCGCCCCCGCGAGCACCACCTGGCCGGCTTCGAGGGGGATGCGGCGGCGCCGGCACATGTCCAGCAGGGCGTGCAGCGCGCGTACCGGGTCGCCGAGGACGGCGGCGGTCGACCCCACCGCTTCCGTCGCCGGGGTACGCAGCCGCACCGCACGGTTGGCGACGCTCTCCACCGGCCGCCACGGGCCGATCGCGTAGCCGGCGGCGGAGGTGTTGTCCGCGACGACATCGGTGTACGTGAACCGGAAGTCCCGGTAACGCGAGTCGATGATCTCGATGGCCGGAGCCACCGCGTCCACACAGGACTCGATGTCCGTCAGCGGATCGTCCAGGTCCACGTCCCGGCAGAGCCGGTAGGCGACCTCGGGCTCCGCCTTCGGGTGGATGAAGCGTGACAGGTCGACCTCGTCGCCGCCCGCGAACCGCATCATGTCCGTGAGCCGGCCCACGATCACATCGCCGACGCCCATCTGTGCCATCTTGGCCTTGCTGGTGAACCCCAGTTTCACGCCCACGACCCGCTCGCCGCGCGCCACCCGCAGCTCCAGCAGCGCGGCCTGCACGGCGTACGCGTCGTCGATGTCGAACTGATGGCTGTCGGCGAGGCTCGGGGTGTCCGTACGGGACGTCTGCGCCGTGTCCAGCCGCTGCGCCAGCGTGCTTGTCAGTTCTGCCGAAATCACTTGCTGCTCCCTTCCGTCAGGCCCTCGCGTCGCGCGGCCAGGTCCAGTGCGATGTCCACGATCAGATCCTCCTGGCCGCCCACCATCTGGCGCCGTCCGACCTCGAGCAGAATCTGCCGGGTGTCGACCCCGTAGCGTCGCGCCGCGCGCTCGGCATGCAGCAGGAAGCTGGAGTAGACACCGGCGTAGCCGAGGGTCAGGGTCTCCCGGTCCACCTGCACCGGCCGGTTGCGCAGCGGGCGGACGATGTCGTCGGCGGCGTCCTGGAGCGCGAACAGATCGCAGCCGTGCTCCCAGCCCAGCAGATCGGCGACGGCGACGAACGGCTCCGCCGGACAGTTGCCGGCCCCGGCTCCCTGCCCCGCCAGCGCCACATCGACGCGGTAGGCACCGTGCTCCACGGCGGTCACACTGTTGGCGACCGAAAGCGAGAGGTTCTCATGGGCGTGGATGCCGATCTCGGTCGCCTCGTCCAGCACCTCGCGGTACGCATCGACCCGGGCGGCGACATCGCGCATTGTCAGACGTCCCCCGGAGTCGGTGACATAGACGCAGTGCGCTCCGTACGACTCCATCAGCTCGGCCTGCCGGGCAAGTCCCTCGGGGGAGTTGAGATGGCTCATCATCAAGAACCCCGACACATCCATCCCGTTCTCCCGCGCCCAGGAGATGTGCTGCGCGCTGACGTCCGCCTCGGTGCAGTGCGTCGCGATGCGTACGCTGCGCACCCCGAGGGCGTGGGCACGGCGCAGATGGTCGATGGTGCCGATGCCCGGCAGCAGCAGCGTCGTCAGCTTCGCGTTTTCGAGGACGTCCGCCGCGGCCTCGATCCACTCCTCGTCGCTGTGCGCGCCGAACCCGTAGTTCGCGCTCGATCCGCCGAGACCGTCGCCGTGCGCGACCTCGATGGCCGCGACCCCGGACCGGTCGAGCGCGGAGACGATCCGGCGCACCTGTTCAACGGTGTACATGTGCCCCATCGCGTGCATGCCGTCGCGGAGGGTCACGTCCTGGACGTACAGCTTCATGCGGTCACCCATCCTCGGAGCGCGGCGATCTTCTCCGCGGTGCGGACCGCCGCGGAGGTCATGATGTCGAGATTGCCCGCGTAGTCGGGCAGGTAGTGGCCGGCGCCGAGCACCTCCAGGAACACCGACACCCGGACCCCGGTGACCCGTCGGCCCAGGGCGGGGACGACGGTGTCCTCGACCGGGTCGAACTGCACCTCCTGCTTGAGCCGGTAGCCGGGCACGTACTCCCGCACGGACTGTGCCATCTGCTGCACGGAGGCCACGATCCGGTCCCGGTCGGCGCCGGACAGCACGCCCTCGACGAGGCAGAAGACCGTGTCGCGCATGGCGAGCGGTGGCTCCGCCGGGTTGAGCACGATGATGGCCTTGCCGACCTCGGCGCCGCCGACCAGCCGGATCGCCTCGCTCGTCGTCTCGGTGAACTCGTCGATATTGGCCCGGGTGCCGGGACCGGCCGACTTCGATGCGATGGAGGCGACGATCTCCCCGTACGCGACCGGAGCGATCCGGGAGATCGCGGCCACGACCGGAATGGTCGCCTGGCCGCCGCAGGTCACCATGTTGACGTCTCCGGCGGCCAGATGCTCGTCCAGATTGACCGACGGCACGACGAACGGCCCGAGAGCCGCGGGAGTGAGGTCGATCATCAGCTTCCCGTGCTCCGCGGCGAGCTGTGCGTTGCGCACATGGGCCTTGGCCGAGGTCGCGTCGAAGATCACCTCGATGTCCGCGAACTCGGGCATCGCCACGAGGCCGTCGACACCGCGATGCGTGGTGGCGACCCCCAGCCGGGCGGCGCGGGCCAGCCCGTCGGAGTCCGGGTCGATCCCCACCATCGCGCCCATGCGCAGCGACTTCGAGAGCCGCAGCACCTTGATCATGAGGTCGGTTCCGATGTTGCCGGACCCGATGACGGCGACCGGAACGGTGCCGGATGCGGTGGAACTCACTTGCCCTCCTCCTCGATGACTGCTTCGACCTCGCCCAGACCGTCCAGCGCCAGCCGGTACCGGCCAGGACCGTTGACCGGCACCATCGGGCCGAGCGCCCCGGACATGACCACGTCGCCGGCCCGCAACGGCTGCTCCCGTGCGGCCAGTTCACGTGCCAGCCAGGCCACGGCGACGACGGGTGAGCCGAGGCAGGCGTGGCCGGCACCGAAGGAGACCGGCTCGCCGTCCCGCTGGAGCACCATGCCGACCCGGGAGAGGTCGAGCCCGCTCAATGAATACGGGGTGGTGCCGAGCACGACCGCGCCGCTGGACGCGTTGTCGGCGACGGTGTCGGTGATGGCCAGGTCCCAGCCGGTGATCCGGGAGTCGACGATCTCGATGGCGGGCAGCACGAACTCGGTGGCCCGCAGCACATCGGCGACACCCGCACCGGGCCGGTCGATGTCCCGGCCGAGCACGAACGCGATCTCACCCTCCGCACGCGGCTGAAGGAATCGGTTCAGCGGCAGCGGTTCGGTGTGCGCGTACATCATGTCGTCGAAGAGCACCCCGAAGTCCGGCCGGAACACATCGAACTGCTGCTGCACGGCAGGGGCGGTGAGGCCGATCTTGGCGCCCACCACCCGGGCCCCGGCCGCGCTTCTGGCGGCGGCGAGACGTTGTTGCACCTCATAGGCGGCGTCGACGTCGGCGCGGCCCAGGAACTCCCGGACGGGAGGACACGGGGTGCGGGTGGCGGCGGCGGCCGTCAGGCGTGCCACGGCCGCGTCGATCCGCGTGGACAGGCGGGGGTTGTCGTGATCGGTCACAGCTGTACGCACACATTCGTCGGCTCGGTGTAGAAGTGCAGGGAGGAAGCGCCGCCCTCGCGGCCGATGCCGGAGAGCCCGACACCGCCGAACGGGGAGCGCAGATCGCGCAGGAACCAGGTGTTGACCCAGGCCATTCCGACGTTCATCGCCTGGGCCACCCGGTGCCCGCGGCGCAGGTCATTGGTCCATACCGAGGCCGCGAGGCCGTACTCGGTGTCGTTGGCCAGAGCGATCGCCTCCGCTTCGGTGTCGAAGGGGATCAGGGCGGCCACCGGACCGAAGATCTCCTCGCGCACGGCCCGGTCCGCGTTGGTCAGCCCCGTCCACAGCGTCGGCTCGATCCAGGAACCGCCCGCAAGTTCGGGGCCGAGCTGCGGCACGCCGCCGCCGGTGAGCACCTTCGCCCCGGCCTGCTCGGCCAGCTCGAAGTAGCCCAGCACCTTGTTCCGGTGCGTCTGGGAGATCAGCGGTCCGGTGGTGGTCCGCTCGTCGGTCGGCCGCCCGAGCCGCAGGACCCGGGCCCGCTCCGTGAGCCCCTCGGCGATGTCGGCGAAGACCGAGCGCTGCACGTAGACCCGCTCGGTGCACAGACAGACCTGACCGGTGTTGGTGAAGACCGACTTGGTCAGCCCGGTCAGCGCCTCGTCCAGGTCGACGTCGTCGAAGACGATGGCGGCGTTCTTCCCGCCGAGTTCGAACGACACCGGGCGGACCCGGGGCGCGACGGTCTTCATGACGTGCGAGCCGGTCGCGGACGAACCGGTGAAGGTCACGCCGTCGATCCCCGGGTGCGAGGTCACGTACTCACCGGCGGAGTCGCCGCCGAAGCCGTGGACGACGTTGTACACCCCGGCGGGCAGCCCGACCTCGGCAAGCACCTCGGCCAGCAGCGTGGCCGTGGCGGGGGTCTCCTCGCTGGGCTTCACGACCAGGGCGTTGCCGCACGCCAGGGCCGGGGCGACCTTCCAGGTCAGCAGCAGGAGGGGCAGATTCCACGGGACGACGACCGCGACGACGCCGAGCGGCTTGCGCACCGCGTAGTTGAGGGCCTGCCGACCGCCCGCGAGGTCGGTGAGGAAGGACTCCTGTCCGGCGGCGGCCACCACATCGGCGAAGGTGCGGAAGTTCGCCAGAGCACGCGCGACGTCGAGCTCGCGCGCCTGGGTGACGGGCTTGCCGGTGTCGGCGACCTCCGCGGTGACGAACTCCTCGAAGCGCTCCTCGATCCGGTCCGCGGTGCGCCGCAGCAGCGCCGCGCGCTCCCGTACCGGCGTCGTCGCCCATCCGTCGTGCAGGGCCCGCCGGGCCGATGCCACGGCACGGTCCACCAGGGCTCTGTCGGCCTCGTGCACCCGGGCGAACACCTGGCCGGTGGCGGGGTCGGTCTTGTCGAAGCTGCGGTTCTCGTCGGGCTCCACGAACTGCCCGGCCACGAAGTTGCGGATCCACCGCCCAGTCTCTGCCGTCATGCGTCCCACTGTGATCGGCGCAGTTATGCCGGACAAATGCGATTCTTGTGCGCAGCCATACCCGAAGAGGCATACCTGGTTCACTGGTTCGGTGACAGGGGGGCGGGCAGTAGCCAGGGCGCTCAGACATACCCGAACGGGCATGGCGGGTCCCCGATTCGGTATTGGTGTGTCATGTCTCAGGGCATCAGGATCCACGGTTAACGACGGGTGAAGCCCGGCCGTCGTAGCGGCTGTCCGGGGCGAACCGTCCCCAGCCCGCCATCCAAGTGATAGGTCACCCCGTGAACACTTCACCTCACGAAGAACACTCGGGCGGCGCCCGAGCCACTGCCGGCAGAACCGCCCTCGCCACGCTCGCAGGCACCACGCTGGAGTGGTACGACTTCTTTCTCTACGGCACGGCCGCGGCGCTCATCTTCAACGAGCAGTTCTTCCCCTCGCTGAGCCCGGCCGCCGGTACCCTGGCCGCCTTCAGCACCTTCGCCGTCGGCTTCATCGCACGTCCGCTCGGCGGCCTGGTCTTCGGTCACTACGGGGACCGCATCGGCCGCAAGGCGACGCTGGTGGTCTCCCTCGTACTGATGGGGATCGGCTCCACCCTCATCGGCGCCATCCCGAGTTACGACTCCATCGGCTTCTGGGCCCCGGTCCTCCTGGTCACCCTGCGTATCATCCAGGGCATCGGACTCGGCGGCGAGGGCGCCGGAGCGACCCTGATGTCGATGGAACACGCACCGCAGGGCAAGAAGAACCTGTACGCGGGTTTCCCACAGATGGGCACACCCGGCGGCCTGGTCCTGGCCAACGTCATCTTCCTGGCCACCAACTCGGCTCTGGGCGACCACGCGTTCACCTCGTGGGGCTGGCGCATCCCGTTCCTGCTCAGCTTCGTGCTGGTCGCCGTGGGGCTGGTGATCCGGCTGAGGGTGACCGAGTCCCCGTCCTTCGACCGCGTACTCGCCCAGGACGAAGTGGTCAGGTTCCCGCTGGCCGAGTCCCTCAAGGTCGGCTTCCCCAGGCTCGCACTGACCCTGCTCGCCGTCGTGGCGAACTCGGCCGTCGCCTATGTGTTCATGGTCTTCACCCTGTCCTACGGCTCCCAGCACCTCGACTACGACAAACAGTTCCTCATCGTGAGTGTGACCGTCGCGGCGGCCCTGTGGTTCGTGACCATCCCGGTGTGGACGCGGTTCGCCGACCGGCACGGCCGGCGCACCATGTTCATCGCCGGATCCGCCGTCATCCTCGTGTGGTGTGTCGCCTTCTTCCCGCTGCTCAACACCGGCAATTCCGCCCTCGCGGTGGTGGCGCTGCTCGGCATGGGCCTCATCATCCCGGTCACCCACTGCGTGCAGGGCAGCATCATTGTCGACACCTTCCCCGTCAACGTCCGCTACTCGGGCTCCTCGCTGATCCTGCAGGGCGGCGCCATCCTCGGCGGCGGTCTCGCCCCCATGATCTCCACGGCGCTGCTCAACTCGGGCGGTTCGTCGACCGGGGTGACGTGGTACCTCGTCGGGATCTGTGCCGTCAGTCTGGCCGGCGCCGTCGCCCTGTTCCGCCTGGTGCCCGAGGAAGCGCCCGAACCGGTGCGGGCCCCGGCCGAATCGCTCTCCGGGGGCAGCGCATGACCGGTCCCGCCGTGGTGCGGTCCGGCCCGATCCGCTACGCCGTGGCCGAACGCTTCGCGCGGCCCCGCCCGGTGCACGGTCACGACACCCGCCCGTCGAGCGGTGAGATCTGTCCGCAGCCGCCATCCAGGCTCGACGCGGTGATGGGGGCGCCGCTCGACCGGCGCCCGCAGGGCGAGGACTGCCTGAACCTGACGGTCACCACACCCGCCCGCGACACCGCGGCGCGGCCGGTGATGGTCTGGCTCCATGGCGGCGGGTTCAGCAGCGGCGCGGGCCTCATGGACTGGTACGACGGCGGCGCACTCGCCACCGAGGGCGATGTCGTCGTCGTGGCCGTCAACTACCGTCTGGGCGCGCTCGGATACCTCTGCCTCGACGGCGTCGCCGAGGGCAACCTCGGCCTGTACGACCAGCTCGAAGCACTCCGCTGGGTGAACGCGAACATCGCCGCGTACGGAGGCGACCCCGCAGATGTCACCGTCTTCGGGCAGTCCGCCGGAGCACTCTCCATCCGGCTGCTGATGGAGCTGCCCGAAGCCCAAGGGCTGTTTCACCGTGCGATCCTGCAAAGCGCACCGTTGGCGATCGCGACACGGTCCCGGGCCGAAGCCGCCGCCCTCGGCCGGATCTTCACCGAACGGCTCGCGGCCCACGCCCCCGGCGTCGCCCCGCGGACCGCCGACCCCGCCGCCGTACTCGCGGCACAGCGGGACACCGCCCTCGCCCACCGGGAACGCTCCGGCTCGACCCTGGAACCACCGTTCGGCCCGGTCGAGACGGGCGGTGTCTTCCTCGACGCACAGGTACGCGGCATGGACATCATGTACGGCTGGAACGCGGACGACATGTCCGCCTTCCCCGGTGAGAAGAGTGAGAACGGCGACCCGGCCGAGCCGACTCGCCGGATGTACGCCGAGCCGCTCGCCGCCCTCGGCCGGCGGCTCGCGCGGGCCGGGGCCCGGGTCCACGCCTACCGACTGGACTGGCGCCCGACAGGATCCGCGTACGGCGCCACCCACTGCCTGGAACTGCCGCTGCTCCTGGGCTCCCGGGCTGCCTGGCAGCAGTGCCCGATGCTGGGGGACACCACCTGGGCCGAGGCGGACGAGCTGGGCAGAGCAATGCGCGCCACCTGGACGGCATTCGCCCGCACTGGTCGTCCCGGCACCGTCGCCCCACCATTCACCTGCCGAGAGATCCCCGCCCCACAGCCGTAGAAACCGGCGGGCCCGACTACCGTTGCGCCGCGCCCACGACGGGATCCAGCAGCTCGACGACCCGGAACCGTTCGGCGACGACCATCGTGTCGTCGTCCACCGTGAACTCCGGGTCGCCGAGCGCATCCCGCATCTCCTGGCTGTGCCAGAATTTCTCGTGACCCGCACGCCACTCGGCCACCGAGGTATCGCCCTCGCCCTCGTCGATCGCATGCTGAAGGTCGACGTCGCCGAGGCGCAGCACCCGTACCTCCGTCACCTCCAGCACTGCGATCTCCCGGCCGTCCGAGTCGATCAGCGCGGACCGCTCACCCACCGGAGGCAGCTCCTCCTTCTCCGCCTCGTACTCCGCGAGCAGCCCGGTCGTCGACACCTTCACGCCGGCGAGCGCCGCCCCCACCAGCCGATCGCGCAGCGGTCCGGGGAAGGCGAGCAGAAAGGGTTTGAGAGGTTCACGGTTCGACATGGCGCCAAGTCTGACATGTTCGGCCGGGCAGGGCGCCGGGACGCGCCCCCGGTCGGGGTACGTCAACTATGCGGGGAACGAGCAGAGTTGACATCAGGTGCGGGCGAGTGCACGCGGCCCCCGGTGCCCTGCGGCCGCAGGCGCTCGAACAGTCGCCCTTTCGACGCCGAAGGCACACCCCCGGGCCGCCGTGTCGTCCTGGCCATGCCCTTCACCTTCGTCCACGACCGGCCGGCGCTCGCGACCGGGATCGTGCCGGCCGGGCACATGGCAATGGCGCCCGCCGACCCGGGGGCACGCCGTGGCATGCGCACCGGGTCGGTCGAGCGCCATGGGGCACGGTCACAGCATGCGCTGTGGGGGGAGGACCGTGCGGGCGGCCGCTAGCTAGAGGACTAGCGACAGCAGCAGGATGAAGGCCAGCGAGACCACGGAGATGATGGTCTCCATCACCGACCAGGTCTTCACCGTCTGGCCGACGTCCATGCCGAAGTACTCCTTCACCAGCCAGAACCCGGCGTCATTGACATGGCTGAAGAAGAGCGAGCCCGCGCCGACGGCGAGGACCAGCAGTGCGGCCTGGGACGTCGACATGTCGGCGGCCAGCGGGGCGACCAGACCGGCCGCCGAGATGGTGGCCACGGTCGCCGAACCGGTCGCGAGCCGGATCGCGACGGCGATCAGCCAGCCCAGCAGCAGTGCCGGGATCGACCAGTCCTTGGAGAAGTCCAGGATCATCTGGCCCACACCGGCGTCGATGAGGGTCTGCTTGAAACCGCCGCCGGCACCCACGATCAGCAGCACACCCGCGATCGGGGCGAGGGACTTCTCGACGGTGGTGGAGAGCCGGCCCTTGGTGAAACCGGCCGCCCGGCCCAGCGTGAACATGCCGACTATGACGGCCGCGAGGAGCGCGATCAGCGGTGAGCCGATCACATCGGTGACCCGCTGGACGTGGTTCTCCGGATTGTCCACGACGATGTCGACCAGGGCCTTGACCAGCATCAGCACGACGGGCAGCAGAATCGTCGCCAGGGTGGCGCCGAAGCTGGGCCGACGGTCCAGTTCCTGCGAAGGACGCTGCGGAATCATCTTCTCCGGAGCCTTGATGTCCACCCAGCGCGCGGCGTAGCGGGAGAAGACCGGCCCCGCGATGATCACGGTCGGGATCGCGACCAGCACGCCCAGCCCGAGCGTGACACCGAGGTTGGCGCCGAGAGCGTCGATCGCCACCAGCGGGCCGGGGTGCGGCGGAATCAGCCCGTGCATCACGGAGAGGCCGGCCAGCGCCGGGATACCGATCCGCATCAGGGAGTAGTTGCCGCGCTTGGCGACGAGCAGCACCACCGGGATCATCAGCACGATCCCGACCTCGAAGAACAGCGGCAGACCGATGATCGAGGCGATCAGGACCATCGCCCACGGCATGGCCCGCCCGCTCGCCTTCGCGAGGATCGTGTCGACGATCTGGTCCGCGCCGCCGGAGTCGGCGAGCAGCTTGCCCAGAATGGCGCCGAGCGCGATGAGGACACCGACACCCGCGACGGTCGAGCCGAGGCCCGCGGTGAAGCTGGCGATGGTCTTGGCCGGTGCGGCGCCGGCGAACGAGCCGAGCGCCAGTGAGCCGATGGTCAGCGCGAGAAACGCGTGCATCTTGAACTTGGTGATGAGCAGAACGATGAGGGCGATGCCCGCCAGGACTGCGATGCCCAACTGCGCGTTGCCTGCCGAGGTGATCGGTTCGACGGCATCCGCTGCCAGCATCTCGACGCTGAGACTGGTCACGGTGGTGATCCTTAGTTTTCGAGCCGGCGCAATGCGGCGACGGCTCGCTGGGTGATTTCTTCGGGGGTGCCGGACACAGCGACGGCGATGCCGGACTCGTCGTCCTGCAGCGGTTGCAGGGTGGCGAACTGCGAGTCGAGCAGTGCGGTGGGCATGAAGTGGCCCTTGCGCTTCGCCATGCGCTCCTCGATCAGGGCGCGGTCGCCGGTCAGATGGAGGAAGACGGCACCGGGGGCCTCTGCCCGCAGCCGGTCCCGGTAGACCCGCTTGAGCGCCGAGCTGCTCACCACCCCGCCGAGCCCCGCCCGGTCGTGCGCCCACTGGCCGATCGCATCGAGCCAGGGCCACCGGTCGGAGTCGTCCAGCGGGGTACCGGCCGACATCTTGGCGATGTTCGCCGCAGGATGGAAGTCATCGCCCTCGGCGTACGGAACGCCGAGTTCGGCGGCGAGCAGGGGGCCGATCGTGGTCTTGCCGGTCCCTGCAACGCCCATCACCACGACGACGTGGGGGGTGCTCATTGGTGGTGCCTCGCTGTCTACTTCGACGTCTTCCTCGACATCGGTCCGTCGCGCTACTGAAACCCATACGTACGACTTATTCAAGATGCTGTGACATAAACGTCGTACTTTTTGTTCGCGAAGGGTGCCCCGTAGGCTGTGCCCATGACCACACAGGGCCCTGGGCTGCATACACATGTGCTGGACACCCTGGGTCTGGAGATCGCCGCGGGGGAGCACCGGCCGGGACAGGTACTGCGTACCGACGAGCTGGCCCAGCGCTTCGACGTCTCGCGCACGGTCGTACGCGAAGTGGTCCGCGTCCTGGAGTCCATGCACCTGGTCGAGTCCCGGCGCAGGGTCGGCGTGACCGTACAGCCGACCGAGGCGTGGAATGTCTACGATCCGCAGGTCATCCGGTGGCGGCTGGCCGGCGCCGACCGCCCGCGCCAGCTGCGCTCCCTGACCGTGCTGCGCTCGGCGATCGAACCGGTCGCGGCCGGCCTCGCCGCCCGTAACGCCACCCCGGAGCAGTGCGCGGCCCTCACCGAGTGCGCGCTGGGCATGGTCGCCACCTCGCGCGGCCAGCAGCTGGAGGGGTATCTGGAGCACGACATCGCGTTCCACCGGATCGTGCTCAACGCCTCCGGCAACGAGATGTTCGCGCGGCTCGGCGATGTCGTCGCAGAGGTCCTGGCGGGACGCACCCACCACCAGGTGATGTTCGAGGACCCCGACCCGGCTGCGGTCACCCTCCACGTCCGGCTCGCCGAAGCGGTGCGCGAGGGCGACGCGGTGGCTGCGGAACGGCTGACGAAGGAGATCGCGGTGGGGGCCCTGCACGAGCTGGACGTGCTCGCGCCCTGAGGTCCGTCTCCCGGCACCGTCGTGCGTTCGTGCTCCCCGGACCGTCCACCCCGACGACATCCCCCGGTTCCGCGAACTCGGCGCCACGGCCGGCATCCAGCCGCTCCGGGCCGCACACGAACGCAGATGGACGAGCGGGCTCGGCGTATGTGAACCATCTGGACGCCGCCGGATCCGTCCGCGCCGGAGCGCTCGCCGACCTGGTGGTCCCCGACCGCGACCCGTACGCGGGCCCAACCCAGGAGATCGGCCGGGCCCGCGCCCTGCGGACCTACGTGGGCGGCAGGCGGGTCCACGAGGTCTGAGACATGCGGCGACCCCCGCGGAACGCGCCGTCCTTGCCGTAGCCCAGGAGCGGGCTGAGGCTGTCGGGCTCGTAGGCGATTGCTACCACTGCCGAG
>NZ_JBEOVN010000081.1:0-30288 GCF_040295565.1 Streptomyces sp. NPDC002785
GGCGTTTGAGGCGCGGGTGTCCGGGGGCAGAGCCCCCGGTTACGGGAAGGGGCGGGTAGGGGAACAGGCCCGCCGCAGGCGACCCGCCCCACCCCACCCCGCCCGCACCACCTCAACCCGCCCCGCTACGCGTCAAGCACCGCCCGCCACTCCCGTACCGCCGCCACGTCCACCGGACCCGCCCAGCCGGCCGGGCGTGCCGCACCGCCGATGTGTACGGCGTCGATGCCCGCGGACAGCAGCTCCGGCAGGTGGTCCAGGCGGAGCCCGCCGCCCACCAGGATCTGCGGCTCGTACCCGGGCTCGCCCTTGCGCGCCGCCTCGACCAGCAGCGTCGGGATGCCGTCGTCGACGCCCTTCGGCGAGCCCGCCGTGAGGTACGTGTCCAGGCCGGGCATGTCCGCCAGCCGCTTGCGCAGGGCGTCCCGGTCGACGGCCCGGTCGATCGCGCGGTGGAAGGTCCAGCGGCAGCCGTCCAGCTCGGCGACGAGGCGTTCGACGGCGACCAGGTCCGGGCGGCCCTCGGCGTCGAGGAAGCCCAGGACGAATTCCTCGGCACCCTCCGCCCGCAGCTCGCGCGCGGTGGCCACGAGTACATCGATGTCGCCGGCCGCGAAGCCGTCCGCCGGCCTGAGCATCACTCGCAGCGGAATGTCCACCGCGGCCCGGATCTCCGCGAAGGTCGCACGGGACGGGGTCAGGCCGTCCGCCGCCATGTCGGTGACCAGCTCAAGCCGGTCTGCACCACCCGCCTGGGCAGCGACCGCGTCCTCCGCGTCGAGAGCGATCACCTCCAGGACTGCACGGTTGCTCATGGGATCCCAATCCTCCAGGAAGCGGCAATAGGTCTAGTCCAATGACCAGCCTACGGGGCGGTGGGCCGAGGGCGCAGCCTCCACGTGACGTGAAGATACGTGAGGCCGGACGCACTTCCGGCGACCGAACGCGCACACTCCGGACCCCGGCGGCATATCCACCCTTGCGTTTGATAGGGGTGGGGGGTATACCTGAACCTGCAACGCATACCCCCTAGGGGTATGAACCGTCTCCGCCAGGGAGGACATCGTGTCCGCGCACACCGCCACAACCGGCACCGGCACAGCGGCCGGCACCACCGCAGAGGTCGAGCTCGCGATCGGCGGCATGACCTGCGCCTCCTGCGCGGCCCGTATCGAGAAGAAGCTCAACCGGATGGACGGCGTCGAGGCCACCGTCAATTACGCCACCGAGAAGGCCAAGGTCAGCTACCGGGGCGAGGACATCTCCGTACAGGACCTGATCGCCACCGTCGAGAAGACCGGCTACACCGCGCACGAGCCCGCACCCCCGATACGTGCCGAGGACGGCGCCCCCGAGGCCGCGGAGGCCGACGAGCTGCGGCCCCTGCGGCAGCGGCTGCTCACCGCCGTCGTGCTCGCCGTGCCGGTGATCGCCATGTCGATGGTCCCTGCGCTCCAGTTCGACTACTGGCAGTGGCTCTCGCTGTCCCTGACGGCCCCCGTCGTCACGTACGCCGCCTGGCCCTTCCACCGCGCCGCCTGGACCAACGCCAGGCACGGCGCGGCGACGATGGACACGCTGATCTCGGTCGGCACCTCGGCCGCGTTCCTGTGGTCGCTGTGGGCGCTGTTCTTCGGCACCGCCGGGATGACCGGCATGACGCACCCCTTCGAGCTGACCATCGGCCGCAGCGACGGCGCCGGGAACATCTACCTGGAGGCCGCCGCCGGAGTCACCGCCTTCATCCTGGCCGGGCGCTACTTCGAGGCCCGCTCCAAGCGCAAGGCCGGTGCGGCCCTCAAGGCGCTCCTCGAACTCGGGGCCAAGGAGGTGACCGTGCTGCGCGGCGGCCGTGAGGTGACCGTGCCGACCGCCGAGCTCCAGGTCGGGGACCGGTTCCTGGTCCGCCCCGGCGAGAAGATCGCCACCGACGGCACCGTCGTGGAGGGTGCATCGGCCGTGGACGCGTCGATGCTCACCGGTGAGTCCGTACCCGTGGAGGTCGGCGTCGGCGACCCGGTCACCGGGGCCACGCTCAACGCGGGCGGCCGGCTCGTCGTCGAGGCCACCCGGATCGGCGCCGACACCCAGCTGGCCCGGATGGCCAGGCTCGTCGAGGACGCGCAGAACGGCAAGGCCGCCGCCCAGCGCCTCGCGGACCGGATCTCCGCCGTCTTCGTCCCCGTCGTCATCGCCCTCGCGCTCGGCACGCTCGGCTTCTGGCTCGGCAACGGCGCGGGCCTGACCGCCGCGTTCACCGCCGCCGTCGCCGTACTGATCATCGCCTGCCCCTGCGCCCTGGGCCTCGCCACTCCGACCGCCCTCATGGTCGGTACGGGACGCGGCGCCCAGCTCGGCATCCTGATCAAGGGCCCGGAGGTCCTGGAGACCACCCGCCGCGTCGACACGATCGTCCTCGACAAGACCGGCACGGTCACCACCGGCCGGATGACCCTGCTGGACGTGCACACGGCGGACGGTACGGACGAGGGCGATGTGCTGCGGCTCGCGGGCGCCCTGGAGCACTCCTCCGAGCACCCCATCGCCCAGGCCGTCGCCGCCGGGGCCGCAGAGCGCACCGGTGCCGCCCTGCCCACCCCCGAGGACTTCGCCAACGTCCCCGGCCTCGGTGTCCAGGGCGTCGTCGAGGGCCACGCCGTCCTCGTCGGCCGTGAGCAGCTGCTCGCCGAGTGGGAGATACACCTGCCGGTGGAGCTGGCCCGGCAGAAGGCCGCGGCCGAGGCCGCCGGCCGGACGGCCATCGCGGTCGCCTGGGACGGCGAGGCACGGGCGGTCCTCGAAGTCGCCGACGCGGTGAAGGACACCAGCGCGGAGGCCATCGAGCGGCTGCGGGCCCTCGGCCTGACCCCGATCCTGCTGACCGGCGACAACCGGGCGGTCGCCGAGGCGGTCGCGGCCGAGGTCGGGATCGAGAAGGTGTACGCGGAGGTCATGCCGGAGGACAAGGTCGACGTCGTCAAGGGCCTCCAGGCCGAGGGCCGTTCGGTCGCCATGGTCGGCGACGGCGTCAACGACGCGGCCGCCCTCGCCCAGGCCGACCTGGGCCTGGCGATGGGTACGGGCACGGACGCCGCGATCGAGGCCGGCGACCTGACGCTGGTGCGCGGGGACCTGCGGGCCGCGGCGGACGCCATCCGGCTCTCCCGCAAGACGCTGGGCACCATCCGTACGAACCTGTTCTGGGCCTTCGCCTACAACGTGGCAGCCCTGCCGCTCGCCGCGGCCGGACTGCTCAACCCGATGATCGCGGGCGCGGCGATGGCGTTCTCGTCGGTCTTCGTGGTCGGCAACTCGCTGCGGCTGCGGGGGTTCAAGGCGGCGTAGCACGGTGGCGTCCGGGGCCGGTGAATTCGGCGGGGCGGGGGGCCGGTCGGTCTTAAGGTCGTCCCATGACCGACAGCTCACGCAAAAGCAGTGCCTCCGGGGCCGCCCGCGAGGCGGGTGGAGTTCATGGCACGGGCAGTGCGGGCGCCTCTCTGCGTGATCGATGGCAGGAGGCGCTCGTCGCTGTCCGGGGCGGCGCACCGGCCCCCGATCCGTTGCCGTACGCCGACAATCTCCTGGCGCGCTGGGCCGAACCGCAGCGGCGGTACCACACCACCGCGCACCTGGTCGCGGTGCTCGATCGCATCGACACGCTCGCCGCATTCACGGCCGATGCGGATGCCGTACGCCTCGCCGCCTGGTTCCACGACGCGGTCTACCGGCCCGACCGGTCCGAGAACGAGGAACGCAGCGCCGCCCTCGCCGAACGCGCCCTGCCGGAGGCAGGCGTACCGGCCGAGGTCACGGCCGAGGTGGCCCGGCTCGTCCGGCTCACCGTCACCCACGATCCGGCGGACGGCGACACCAACGGCGAGGTGCTGTGCGATGCGGATCTCGCGATCCTGGCGGCGCCCCCGAAGGAGTACGCGGCGTACGCGGCGCAGGTGCGGGAGGAGTACGGCTTCGTGCCCGACGACGCGTTCCGCGAAGGGCGGGCGACGGTGCTGCGTCAGCTGCTCGGACTGCCGCGACTGTTCCGTACGCCGCACGGAGTGGACCAGTGGGAACCGCGGGCGCGGCAGAACCTGTTGACCGAGCTGGAGCTGCTGAGCCACTGAGCGTGCGGTGGGACGGTGGCCGGAAGTCGTCGGCAGCGGGAATGTAACGCCCGTGGTCGCTGTTGGCAGCTGTCATGCCCGACTCTGCCGCTCGCCGCTCACGCATGCCACTAGCCGTATACATTCTGGGTCTCTCGGTCTTTGCCCTGGGCACCAGTGAGTTCATGCTCTCCGGGCTGTTGCCGCCCATCGCCGACGACATGAACGTGTCCATCCCGCGGGCCGGACTTCTCATATCCGCCTTCGCGATCGGCATGGTGATCGGCGCCCCGCTGCTGGCCGTGGCCACGCTCCGGCTGCCGCGCCGCACCACACTGATCGCCCTGATCTCCGTCTTCGGCCTCGGCCAGGTCGCGGGTGCGCTGGCTCCGACGTACGAGGTGCTCTTCGCGTCCCGTGTCGTGAGCGCTTTCGCCTGCGCCGGGTTCTGGGCGGTGGGGGCGGCGGTCGCCATCGCGATGGTGCCGGTGAACGCGCGGGCCCGTGCGATGGCCGTGATGATCGGCGGTCTGTCGATCGCCAATGTGCTGGGCGTGCCCCTGGGCGCCTTTCTCGGTGAGAACCTCGGATGGCGGTCGGCGTTCTGGGCGGTGGGTGCGGCGTCCGCCGTGGCGCTGGTCGGGGTGGCGACGCTGATTCCGCGCATTCCGCTGCCGGAGCAGAAGCCGCGGCTCAAGCGGGAGATGAGCATCTACCGGGACCGGCAGGTGTGGCTGTCGATCGTGGTCACGGCGCTCGCGGCGGGCGGTGTCTTCTGCGCGTTCAGTTATCTGGCCCCGCTGCTGACGGATGTCGCCGGGCTGGACTCGGGCTGGGTGCCGACGGTGCTCGCGCTGTTCGGGGTCGGTGCGCTGGTCGGTACGACGATCGGCGGCCGGGTCGCGGACGCGCATCTCTTCGGGGTGCTGATGAGCGGTATCGCGGCCTCGACGGTCTTCCTGGTCGCGCTGGCGCTGTTCGCCTCGAACCAGGTCGCCGCGGTCGGGCTCTCGTTCCTGCTCGGACTGTCGGCGTTCTACACGGCCCCGGCGCTGAACGCCCGGATGTTCAACGTCGCGGGCGCCGCTCCGACGCTGGCCGGTGCGACGACGACGGCCGCGTTCAACCTGGGTAACACGGGCGGCCCCTGGCTGGGCGGCACGGTGATCGACGCGGACTTCGGTTTCGCGGCGACCGCGTGGGCGGGTGCGGCGATGATGGTGCTGGCGCTGGCGGCCGTGGTGCTCTCCCTGCGGCTGCAGGGCGGGGGCAGGTCGCGACGGGTGACCGGGGCGCCCGCCGCGGCGTCGGCAGGGGTGTCTTCGGAAGTGTCCGGCAAGGCGTCGGGGGTGTCCGCGGAGGCGGGTAGCTCCGCCGTCTGACCACGAGGGCGCCCACGGAGGCGGGTACCTTCGCGCCCGCGCCCGCCGGTCCGGACGCTCCGAACGGCGGGCCCGGGCCGGGGCTGACGGGGCGCGGGCCGTCAGCGGACGGGTGCCGGACGTCCCTTGGGCCGCCGCAGCCCGGCCTCGGTGAGGCGGCGGACGAGTTCCTTCGAGCCGACCTGCTTCGCCCCGGCCCGTACCGCTTCCTCGTACCACGATTCCGGTACGTCGTAGTGATCCCGCTCGAACGCGCGTGGCGGGCAGCCGATGGATGCCGCGAAGGCGTGCAGCTCCTCGAAGGACACATCGCTGACCAGATGCGACCAGAGTCGCCCGTGGCCCGGCCAGTCGGGCGGGTCGATATAGACCGTCACCGCCGCAGTATCCCGCTCAGCGAACCGACCGGTGCGACGGCCACGGCGGCCTTGGTGCACACCCAGTGCGGGTCCGGGCCCAGTTCCGGTTCGACGTCCAGGGCGTGCGGGTCGCCCGCGTCGCAGACCGGGCAGAGCGGCCACCGCCCGTACCGTTCGAGCAGGGCGTCCTGCACGTCCTGAGCCACGAGGCCGACGACGAACGAGGCACCGTCGGGCCACTGCTCGACCCACCAGCGGCGGTGGGTCACCGCGTCCTCGACCAGCGAGACGATCCCGGCCTCGGCAACGTCACCTGCGGCGAGATCGGCCATGACCAGCGCGCGGGCCGTGTGCAACGCCTGTTCCAGGGGGTTCATCTCCATGGGCCCATTGTCACCCTGCCCGCGAACCCGCTTCGCGCGCCCGCCTTTGCCGTTTCCGCGCTGTCGGCGGTGTCGCCGGAAGTGCTGTCGGAAGTGGTGTCAGAGACAGGGACCAAAGGGGGGCTTGACGGGCAACCCGGTTGAAAATATCTTTCAAAGGTGACCAATGATCTGAAGGAAAGTTTCAGCGCTGATTCGCCGCCCGCCCCGGCGGCTCTCGCGGCCAAGGTGCGCACGCTCGCGCCGTCCATGACCCGCTCCATGCAGCGCGTCGCCGAGGCCGTCGCCGGTGACCCCGCCGGCTGCGCCGCCCTCACGGTCACCGGTCTCGCCGAGCTCACCGGCACCAGCGAGGCGACCGTGGTCCGCACGGCCCGCCTCCTCGGCTACCCCGGCTATCGCGATCTGCGCCTGGCCCTCGCCGGCCTCGCCGCGCACCAGCAGTCGGGCCGGGCTCCCTCCGTCACCGCCGACATAGCGGTCGACGACCCGATCGCCGATGTGGTCGCCAAGCTCGCCTACGACGAGCAGCAGACCCTCGCCGACACGGCCGCCGGGCTCGACACCGTCCAGCTCGGCGCCGCGGTGGCCGCCGCCGCCACCGCCCGGCGCATCGACATCTACGGCGTGGGCGCCTCCTCCCTCGTCGGCCAGGACCTGGCGCAGAAGCTGGCCCGCATCGGCCTGATCGCGCACTCCCACACGGACCCGCACCTCGCGGTGACCAACGCCGTGCAGCTCCGCTCCGGCGATGTGGCCATCGCGATCACGCACTCCGGCTCCACCGTCGATGTCATCGAGCCACTGCGGGTCGCCTTCGACCACGGTGCGACGACGATCGCGATCACCGGCCGCCCCGACGGCCCCGTGACGCAGTACGCCGACCACGTGCTGACCACGTCCACCGCCCGGGAGAGCGAGCTGCGGCCAGCGGCCATGTCGAGCCGTACGAGCCAACTGCTCGTCGTCGACTGCCTGTTCATAGGCGTCGCGCAGCGCACGTACGAAACGGCCGCACCGGCGCTCGCCGCCTCCTACGAGGCGCTGGCCCACCGCCACACCCCGCGCCCGCGCTGACCCTTGACCGAGCCAACTCTCACCACCCGCACGCGCACCCGCATTCGCGCCCGCTGAACCGTACGAGACCGAGAAAGCAGAGCCGCTCTTCATGACCTCCACCACCGGCGCCGACACCACCAACCCCGGCGAATACGGGGAACTGCGCGCCCAGCTCGAAACGCTCACCACCGAGGCGTTCCGTCCCGAGCTCGCCGAGATCGACCGCCTGGACACGCTCGAGATTGCCCGGATCATGAACGGCGAGGACCAGTCCGTCCCGGCGGCCGTCGACGCCCGGCTGCCCGAGATCGCTGCCGCGATCGACGGCACCGCGCAGCGCATGGCCCGCGGCGGCCGGCTGATCTACGCGGGCGCGGGCACCGCGGGCCGGCTCGGCGTGCTGGACGCAAGTGAGTGCCCGCCCACCTTCAACACCGACCCCTCCGAGGTCATCGGTCTGATCGCGGGCGGCCCGTCCGCGATCATGAAGGCCGTCGAAGGCGCAGAGGACAGCAAGGAGCTGGCCGCCGCCGACCTGGACGCCCTGGACCTCACCGCCGATGACACGGTGGTCGGCATCTCCGCCTCCGGCCGTACGCCGTACGCGATCGGCGCCGTCGAACACGCCCGTACCAAGGGCGCGCTGACCATCGGTCTTTCCTGCAACGCGGGCTCCGCACTGGGCGCCGCGGCCGAGCACGGCATCGAGGTCGTCGTCGGCCCCGAGCTGCTCACCGGGTCCACCCGGCTCAAGGCGGGTACGGCACAGAAGCTCGTCCTCAACATGCTCTCGACGATCACGATGATCAGGCTCGGCAAGACGTACGGAAACCTGATGGTCGACGTCCGCGCCTCCAACGAGAAGCTGCGCGCCCGTTCCCGCCGGATCGTCTCGCTCGCCACGGACGCGTCCGACAAGGAGATCGAGGCCGCCCTCGCCGCGACCGACGGCGAGGTGAAGAACGCCATCCTCACCATCCTCGGCCAGGTCGACGGCCCCACCGCCGAGGACCTCCTGACCGTGTCCGACGGCCACCTCCGCGCCGCCCTCGCCGCTGCCCCGCGCAGCACCTGACCCATCGGCTCCACCTCAGCACTCCCGCACAGCGAGGCACCACGCACCGTGATTCCAACGTGTCGCAGGAACCGGCGAACTCCACGGTCGCAGCAACGGGCGGCCCGACGTCCCCGACGACCGGCCCGGACAGTCCGGCAAAGGAACCTGCCGTGGTCTGACCAGGCCACCCGGACGGGGGCGGCACCCAGTGGCTGGGTGCCGCCCTTTTCCCTGCCGTTCCGTGCCTTCTCAGACTGGGAATTCCTCCGTGAGGAGCGTCGTACCGAAGGGCTCCGGCAACGTGAGCGGCTTCCCGAACGGCACCGGATCGGAGTGCTTGTACGTCCCGTCCTCGTTCGGCTCCGTGAACAGCGTGGCCATCGCACCACGCGTGTCGAACCGGTCGATCAGCAGATACATCGGCACACCCGCGCGCGCATAGGCGCGGTACTTCTTCGTGCGGTCCTCCCGGGCGTTTGCCCTCGACGTGATCTCGACGATGAGCAGGGCCTCGGAGGCGTCCATCGGATCGCTGGAGTCCGGGTCGGCGGTGTCGATCAGCTCAGCCGGCATGACCACCAGGTCGGGTACGTAGAGCTTGTCCAGAGCGGCGACGTGAACACCGAGAGTCTGGTAGATCTCCAGCTCTTCGGGCAGATTTCCGTAAAGCCTGCGCTGCACTTTGGCGGCAATGCCGTTGTGATGCGCATGAGGCGGAGGTACCAAGACGATCTGCCCTTCGTCGATCTCGGCGCGCCACCCCTCGGGCACGTCCAGTTCACGCCATGTCTGCAGCAGGTAGTCCCACGGGCGGCCCTCAGAGGCCTGGTCGTTCTCGACCATCGCGGCGGTCATCGCGGGTCCCTTCTCCTGTGGCCTGACAAAGGAGCGTAGATCGACGGTTCTGCGGCAGTTCACCGCTTCCACCAGCGTCCCACGATCGTGTGACGTGCGCACCGACCCTCCGCCGTTTTCCCGTCGGCGTTAACCCCCCGCTAACCCTCGACGCCCACGGCGCTGGCCGGTGGGTTTCTAGCGTCGGAGTGGAGGCGGCATTCCGGTCGGCTCCTTCGCTCGCGCAGAGGTGTTCCCCATGCGTCGTACCTTGTCAGCCGTGGTGACCGGCCTTGTGGTCATCACCGGTGCCGCAGCCTGTTCCTCCTCTACCGGTTCGTCCGGCTCCTCGTCGTCCTCCACCACGGCCGCGCCCCCGAAGGAGGTGAATCCGGCCGGTGACATCCCCGACAACCAGGTGTACGTCGCATGGTCGCCGCCCGGCGGCGGCTACACGGTGAAGGTTCCCGAGGGGTGGGCCCGCCAGCAGGCGGGCAAGGCCACGGTGTTCAGCGACAAGTTCAACAGCGTCCGGATCGACCGGAGTTCGGTCAACAAGGCCCCCACGGTCCAGTCGGTCCGCTCGGTCGATCTGCCGGCGGTTCGACGCAGCGCCAAGAACGTCACGGTGGGGAAGGTCAGCACCGTGAAGCGCTCCGGCGGCACCGCCGTGCTGGCCACCTACCGGGCCGACTCGGCGCCCGACCAGGTGACCGGCAAGAGCGTGCGCCAGGACGTGCAGCGGTACACGTTCTGGAAGAACGGCAACCAGGTCGTGCTGACCCTGTCCGGCGCGGTGGGCGCCGACAACGTTGATCCGTGGCACATCGTGACGGATTCCTTCCGGTGGGCGTGATGACCGCGCCCCGGCTCACCGCCGACTCCCTGTACCGGTTCTTCCGCGCGGGCGAGGAGGAGACGTTCGCGCTCCAGGGCGTGGGGCTCCAGGTCGAAAAGGGTGAGATCGTCGCGGTGACCGGCCCTTCCGGTTCCGGGAAGACCACACTGCTGAGCTGTCTCGCCGGGCTCGACGAGCCCGACGGCGGCACCGTCCACGTCGCCGGTGAACGCCTCTCCCACCAGCAGGAACACCTGCGCAGCCGGCTCCGTGCCAGGTACATCGGGGTGCTGTTCCAGTCCGGCAACCTGCTGGAACACCTCACGGTCCGCGACAACATCCGGCTGGTGCAGGGCCTTTCGGGCAGTGCGGACCGCTCCGGCGTGCGCGAGCTGCTCCGGGACGTCGGCATCGCCCCTCGTGCGGGTGCGCTGCCCCGGCAGCTTTCGGGCGGGGAGGCCGCCCGCGCCGGGCTGGCCGTCGCGCTGGCCAACAACCCGGCCGTTCTGCTGGCCGACGAGTTGACCGGCGAGGTCGACGGGGAGACGGAGCGCCGCGTTCTCGCGCTGCTGCGCGAACGCGCGCGTGCGGGAACGGCGATGGTGCTGGTCACCCACTCACGGGCGGTGGCCGCCGTCGCGGACCGGGTGCTCCGGCTGCGAGACGGGAGGTGGGTCCGATGACCGATGTCGGCCCCACCACCGGGAAACCCCTCGTCGCCTGCGTGGACGCGGCCCGTACGTACGGCTCGGGACCGAACGCAGTCGTCGCCGTGCACGGGGCGAACTGTGAGGTCCCCGCCGGTGCGCGGATCGCCGTGGTCGGCCCCTCCGGCTCCGGCAAGTCGACCCTGCTGCATCTGATGGCGGCCCTCGACCGGCCCACGGCCGGTACGGTCAGCCACCCCGGGCTTTCCACGGACACCGGAAGCGCTGCGGACATCCTGCAGGCCCGGGACATCGGGGTCGTCTTCCAGGGACCCAGCCTGCTGCCGCCGCTCACCGCCATGGAGAACGTCGCCCTGCCCCTGCTCATCGACGGCCTCGGAGTGGACGAGGCCGCCGACCGGGCGTCCGCCGCCCTGGCCGAGCTGGATCTCGAAACGCTCGCCGCCAAACTCCCCGACGAAATGTCCGCGGGTCAGGCCCAACGCGTCGCGGTGGCCCGGATGCTGGCCCGCCGACCGCGGCTGATCCTGGCGGACGAACCGACCGGCCAGCTCGACCGCGAGACCGCTCGGCACGTGCTGGCGGTGCTGCTGTCCGCCGCCGACTCGCTCGGCGCCGCCGTCCTGATCACCACCCATGACGCCCGGGTGGCGGGCGCACTCGACGAACGCTGGTACATGGCCGACGGCCGTCTCGTACAGCCCGACACCTCCGACCGGGAACGTGAGTTGCGATGATCAGAATCTGGCTCTCGGGCCTGTTGCGGCTGCGCGGCGGACGCCTGATCGGGACGGCGCTCGGTGTGATGGTCGCCGTCGCCCTGCTCGCGGCGCTCGGCGGGTTCCTGTCCACGACCCGCGCCACCATGACGTCGCAGTCGGTGCGTTCGGTGTCCGTGGACTGGCAGGTGCAGGTGGCCACCGGCGCGGACGCGCACAACGTGCTGTCCACCGTACGTGGCCTGCCCGGCACCAGGGCGGCCCTGCCGGTCGGCTACGCGCAGACCAGCGGCCTGGGCGCGCACACCGGCGGAACGACGCAGAACACCGGCACGGGTTCGGTCCTCGGCCTGCCCTCCGGATACGCCGCGGCCTTCCCGGGCGAGATACGGCTGCTGGCCGGGCGGGAGCAGGGCGTGCTCCTCGCCCAGCAGACCGCCGCCAATCTGCACGCGGCCCCCGGCGACACCATCACCATCAAGCGGGCGGGTGGGCTGCCGCCCGTGCCGGTGAAGGTGACCGGTGTCGTCGATCTGCCGTTCGCGGACTCGCTGTTCCAGAAGGTCGGCGCCCCGCCCCAGTCGCAGCCCTCCGCGCCGCCGGACAACGTAGTGCTGATGCCCCAGCAGGCCTGGCACACCGTCTTCGGTCCGCTTGCCTCGGCCCGCCCCGACCTGGTGCAGTCGCAGATCCACACCCTGCGCACCCACTCCCTGCCGTCCGACCCGGCCGCCGCGTACTCCACGGCCACCGGCAACGCGCACCACGCGGAGGTACAGCTCGCCGGTACCGGCCTGGTCGGCGACAACCTCGGTTCGGTCCTGGACGCCGCCCGGTCCGACGCCCTGTACGCGCAGCTGCTCTTCCTCTTCCTCGGTGTGCCCGGTGCCGCGCTGGCCGCGGCCCTGACCTGGGCGGTCGCCCAGGCCGGTGCGGGCCGTCGCCGCAAGGAGCAGGCGTTGCTGCGGACGCGCGGTGCGACCGTCGGGCGACTGATGGGTCTGGCGGGCGTGGAGGCGGCCGTGGTCGCCCTGCTCGGCGCGGCCGGTGGCCTGGGGCTGGCCACGCTGGTGGACCGCTCGGCCTTCCACGGCACAGGCATTCCGCTGTCCTGGATGCTGATCGCGTGCGGCGTCGGCGCCCTCGTCGCGGCGGCGACCGTACTGGCGCCCGCCCGGTACGACGCCCGTCGGGCCACGATCGTCTCGGGGCGCACCGCGGTGGAGCGGCCCACGGTGCCGCGCGCCGCGTGGTGGGTGCTGGGTCTCGGCCTGCTCGCTGGTTCGCTGGCCGTCTTCCGCGCCACGAGCGGCACCAACTACGCCCTGGTCCTGGCGCCCGAAGGCACCCCGACCCTGTCGGTCGACTACTGGGCGTTCGCCGGTCCCGCCCTGTTGTGGGCGGGGAGCGCGATGGTGGCCTGGCTGCTGGTGGATCTGCTGCTGCGCCGCGGCAGGCCGGTCCTCGCCCGGCTGTTCCGCCCGGCGGCGGGGGTTCTGTCCGGTACGGTCGCCGCCAGTCTGTCCCGGCAGCGCGGCACCGTGGTGCGCTCGGTGGTGCTGCTGGCACTGGCCTGCGCGTTCGCCGTTTCGACCGGCGTCTTCAACTCCACGTACCGCCAACAGGCCGCAGTGGACGCGGTGTTGACCAACGGTGCCGATGTCACGGTCACCCAGCCGGCCCTCTCCGCGGCGGACACCGCGAAGCTGGCGGCGGTGCCGGGCGTACGGCATGTGGAGCCGCTCCAGCACCGGTTCGCCTATGTGGGCGCCGACTTGCAGGATCTGTACGGGGTACGGCCCGCGAGCATCGTGTCCGCGGGGCGGCTCCAGAACGCCTACTTCTCCGGCGGCACCGCACAGTCCCTGATGGACAGCCTGGGCCGGCGCCCGGACGGGCTGCTGGTCAGCGCGGAGACCGCGCACGACTTCCAGCTGCACCCCGGTGATCAGGTGCGGCTGCGCCTGACCGACGCGCGGACCGGCCAACTGCGTACGATCGCCTTCCACTTCCAGGGTGTCGCCAAGGAGTTTCCGACCGCCCCGAAGGACAGCTTCCTGATCGCCAACGCCTCGTACATCGCGCGTACGACGGGCAGTGGCGCCGCCGGAACACTGCTGGCGGACACCGGGGGCACCGGCCAGCGTCAGGTCGCGGCCCTGGCGAAGAAGGCGCTCGGGCCGAGTGCGCATGTCACGGATCTGCCGTCGTCGCAGACCGTCGTCGGCTCCAGTCTGACCGCGGTCGATCTCGCCGGACTCACCCGGGTGGAGCTGGGCTTCGCCCTGGTGATCGGGGCGGCGGCGGGCGGTCTCGTGCTGGCCCTGGGCCTGGCCGAGCGGCGCCGCACCCTGGCGCTGGCCTCGGTACTGGGCGCCAGGGGCCGGCAGCTGTCCGGGTTCGTGTGGAGCGAGGCCGCGCTGGTCGCGGTGGCGGGCGGCGCGGCCGGTGCGGGGGTGGGGTGGGCCCTGTCGCAGATGCTGGTGAAGGTGCTCTCCGGGGTCTTCGATCCGCCTCCGGACCAGGTGGCGGTGCCCTGGGCGTATCTCGCCGCGCTGGCCGCTGTCACGGTGGCCGCGCTGGCGGCAGCGGCCTGGGCGGCGGCGCGGCACGCACGCAGACCTCCGTTGACCGAACTACGGGAGCTGTGAGGGTTCCCGGCCCTCCACCGGCGCCGCCAGGAGCCAGGTGAACCGGGGCCGGGGCCGGGGCCGGGAGACGAAGAGCCTCCCGCCCTCGGCCTCGGCCAGCGATCGGGCCAGCGCAAGCCCGATCCCATGGCTGCCGGGAACCCCACCGCCCCGCCGCACGGACTCACCGCCCCGCCGCTCGAAGACACCGCCGGTACTTGTTTCCGGGATGCCGTCTCCTTCGTCCTCGACATCGACGGCGACGACTCCGGCGGTCTCCTTCGCATGCACGGTCACCGTCCCCCGGCCGTGCGTCGCCGCGTTGGAGAGCAGCACGTCGAGGATCTGCCGGGCGGCCCGCCGCGAGCCGAGCGCCTGCGGCAGCTCGTCGTCGACCCTGATCTCCAGTCGTCGCCCCTGTGCGGCGAGCGGGCCGTGCCAGTCCTCCTCGGCCCGGGCGAACAGGGCCGCGAGGTCGAGCGGCGCCCGGTCGGGTACGTCCCGGGCCAGGGCGAGGAGGTCGTCCAGGGTGGTCTCCATGCGTTCGAGCTGCGCGAGGGCCGACCGGGTGGCCGCGCGTGGATCGACACCCGGACCGGCCGCGAGGGACATCTCCAGCTCCAGTCGTACGCCGGTCAGTGCCGTACGCAGCTGGTGCGAGGCGTCCGCGCTGAACGCCCGCTCCCGGCGCAGGAGTTCATCGATGCGGGCGGTGGCCCGCGCCAGTGCCTGGCCGACCGCGTCCGGCTCCGGAAGCCCGGACGGCGCCGCCCGGGCCGTCAGATCGCCGCCCTCCATGTCCCGGGCAACCCCGGCCAGCTCCTCCAGCGGGCGGGCCAGGCGCCTGCTGGACCGTACGGCGAGCAGGGCGCCCACGCCCACCGCGACCGCCGCGAGCGCCAGCATTCCGGCCCAGGTCAGCGCGGCCCGCTGCAAGGGCTGGGAGGCCGGTGAGGCTACCCGTACGACCGCCCGCACCTGCTCCGAGCCACCCACGGGAACGGCCGCGACCAGGCTGTCGCCGATCTGGCGGGTGACGACTCGGCCCGCCTCCGCGTCCCGTACCGGTGCATCACCCGTGTCCGGACCCGTTCCGAGGATGCGGCGTGCGTCGGGCCCGTACACCGCGATGTCCGTACCGGACTCGACAGGCGGCAGCTCGATCGGGTCGCCCGTACCGGTGATCCGCTCGGGCAGGCTGAGCGCGACCCGTTCGCCCAGCGACTGCGCCTCCTGTTCCTCGTCCTGCTGGTAGAGCCGCAGCGCCGCGAAACCGAGCGGCAGCGCGAAGAGCAGCACCGCGCACGCCACAGCGAGAACTGTCGCTCTCAGGATGCGGCTACGCACAGCATGACCTTTCTCACGACCGGGCTCAGGTCCCGGGCCCGGCGGGGTCCTCCAGCCGGTACCCGAACTGCCGCAACGTCGTGATGCGCACCAGGTCACCGAGCTTGCGACGGAGGGCGGCCACATGGACGTCGAGGGTCTTGGTGGGGCCGAACCAGTTCTCGTCCCACACGTCGCTCATCAGATCCTCCCTGCTCACGGCCTCCCCCGGGTGGACCACGAGCCGCACCAGCAGGTCGAATTCGCGGGGCCTGAGCTCCACCTCGCCGGCCGGGGTGGAGCAGCGCCGCGCCGACCGGTCGATCACCAGCGCTCCGACCCGCAGCCGAGGCGCACCGCCGTTCGCGTGGGGCGTCGCCCGCCGCAGATGTGCGGTGACCCGTGCCTGGAGTTCGGCGAGCCGGAACGGCTTGGTCAGGTAGTCGTCGGCGCCGCACTCCAGGGCCTGGATGACGTCCATTTCCCCGGTACGGGCGGTCAGCACGACCAGCACCGCGTCCGACGCCCGCTCCCGGAGCCTGCGGCAGAGTTCGAAACCGTCGATGTCCGGCAGCCCCAGATCGACGAGAAGGAGATCGGCGGGCTGCTTCTCGATACCGGCCAGGGCACTCGCCCCGTCGGGACACCACTGGCTGTCGTGGCCCAGCACCCGCAGGGTCGCGACCAGCCGACTGCCGATCGCCGGGTCGTCCTCGATGACCACGATGCGCGCCACTCCGTCACACTACCGCGACCGGGCAGCGCCGGTTCGTCCGCATATGCTGCTCCGCCCCCGCCACTCCCCGATCGTGTCGCACGCCACCTGAACAGAACCTGAACGCGCTGGGGTGCCCGGTACGGGTCGGGTAATACTGGCCCGGTGACCGCTGCACGCATTCTTGTCGTCGAGGACGACCACGGCCTGCGCGATGTCCTGGCCCGTGGCCTGCGCGACGAGGACTTCGACGTCGTGACCGCCGTCGACGGCGCGACCGCCCTGAAGACCGTCGACGAGTCGGTGCACGCGGTCGTCCTCGATGTGGGGCTGCCGGACTCCGACGGGCGTGACGTGTGCCAGGCGATGCGCGGGGCCGGGGTCAGCGTTCCGGTGATCTTCCTGACCGCCCACGGCAATCTCACCGACCGGCTCTCCGGTTTCGCCTCCGGCGGCGACGACTACCTGGTCAAGCCCTTCCACCTCAGCGAGCTCGCGGCCCGCGTCCGGGCGGTCCTGAACCGGGCCGGCCACCACGGCAGCACCACCCTCGCCGACAGCGCGGGTGCGATGCGGCTGAACCCGATAAAGCACGAGCTGACGGTCCACGGCCGCCCCGTGGCCCTGACACCGACCGAGTTCCGTCTGCTGGCGTGCCTGATGGCGGACCCCGGGAGTGTGGTGCGCCGACGGGCCCTGCTGCGGACGGGCTGGCCGGAGGGGGCGCAGGTCAGCGACAACACCCTGGACCAGTACCTGGCCCGCCTGCGCCGCAAGCTACGCGAGGCGGACAGCCCGCAGAGCATCAGCACCGTCCGCGGCATCGGCTACCGCTTCGACTGAGGACCAGAACGGCACCACATCCGCCGCGTCCGACCAGAGGCCCCGATGAACCGATGAACCGCCACCTCACCCCCCGAACCCTCCGCGGCCGCCTCGCCCTGATGGCCCTCGCCACCAGCGCACTGTGGATCGGCGTCCTGACCACCGTCTTCAACATCGCCCTCGACAAACGGCTCCACGGACAGGCCGACGACGTCCTGCGCACCCGCGCCGAGGCCGTGACGGCGACGGTGGACGTACGACCGGACGGCCGGCTGGTCGTCCGGGAGCCGACCGAGGACCGGGCCCTGGACGCCGGGGTCTGGATCTTCCAGGGCGGCACGGTGGTCGAGAAGCCCCCCACCGCACCCGCCGGCCTGGAGGCGCAGGCGGCCCGCCTCGCCGGCCGGCGCGAGACGTTCGCCGACACCGAGGGCCCCGGGTCGTGGCGGCTGTACGCCTTCCCCGTCGACGCCCCCGCCCGGCAGGGCCACACACCCACGCAGGTCGGCACCGTCGTCAGCTCCGTGAGTCTCGACCCGTACCGCAGCACGGCGGACACCGCTCTGATCGGTTCGATCGCACTGGCGGTGCTTCTGCTGGCAACGATCTATCTCCTGACCCGCCTGGTCGTACGACGGGCCCTGCGTCCCGTCGCCGCGATGAGCGAGCAGGCCACCCGGTGGAGCGCCGCGGGCGCCCCCGAACGGTTCGGTGCGCAGGGCAGACCCGCCGAACTCGCCGCGTTCGCCACCAGCCTGGACGCGCTGCTGGACCGACTGGCCGCCGTCCTGCGCCACGAGCAGCAGCAGGCCGCCGAGCTCTCCCACGAACTGCGCACACCGCTGGCCCGCATTACCGCCGAGACCGAGTGGCTGACCGGACGCCCGCGCAGCACGGAGCAGCAGGAGACCTCCCTGGAGGCCATCGCGGGCGCCGCCGCGACCATGCAGCAGATCTGCGACTCACTGCTCTCCGAGGTCCGCACCCGCAATACGCAGACCCCCGGCCGCTCCCACTTCTTTGACATCGCGCGCCGTCTGGCGGAACGCAACGCGTCCCTGTTCCCCGACGCCCCGCCGGTGACCGTCGCAGCGGACAGCGGCGCACCCGGCGTGAGTATCGGCGTCTCAAAGGACGTCGCCGAGCGCATCCTGACGCCGCTTCTGGACAACGCCCGCCGCTACGCAGTCCACTCGGTCACCCTCACCTGCGAGGCGAGCGCGGGCGAGGTCACGGTGTACGTGTCCGACGACGGCCCGGGCGTGCCGGAGGACTTCGTCGCCTCGCTCTTCGAACCCGGCCGTCGCGCCCGTCCCGAGGACGGACACGACGGCGCGGGACTCGGTCTGGCCCTGGCCCGGCGACTCGCCAGGGCAGCGGGCGGCGACATCGCACTGGACACCGCGGCGCCCGGTGCACGCTTCGTCGTCACCCTTCCTGCGGGCTGACCTCGACATTCCTGTCCTGCGCCACATCACGCCGCGTCCGGGTCAGGAAGACGACAAGACCGAGGATGACGACGAGGAACAGAATGCTGGTGCCTACCGTGCCCAGTCCCAGCCCGCCGTCCGCGGTGGGCTGCGACAGGTAGTCGCCCAGCGAGGCGCCGAGCGGCCTGGTCAGGACGTACGCGATCCAGAACGACCACACCGCGTTGAAGTCCAGCGTGCGGTGTGCGAGGGCCACCGCCGCGATCAGCGCGGCGAACACGAGCGCGGAGAGCCAGTACCCCAGGTCCAGCTTCTCCGCCGTGAGGTCGCCCGCGGACGTACCCAGAGCGAATGTGAACAGGATCGCCAGCCAGTAGAACGCCTCGCGGCGCGTCGTCCGGATCGAGTGGATGGACAGCGTCCGCTCACTCGCGTACCAGGCGAAGAACGTGACGGCGAGCGCCACCGCGAACACCACGGTCGTGGTCTGGAGCGGAACGCCGAGGTTGTCGGTCAGGTTGTCACTGATCAGCGTGCCGACCACGCTGATCAGAACCACGGAAAGCCAGTACAGGCCGGGTACATACCTACGCGCCCGGAACTGGAAGACCAGGGTGACGACCAGCAGCGCACTCATCAAGTACGAGGTGTTGGTCAGCCCCATGCCCAGGTTGTCGTTGAGCAGATCGGCCGCGGTCTCACCCACGGTGGTGCACAGCACCTTGATCACCCAGAAGTAGATGGTCACTTCCGGAACCTTGTTCAGCATCTGCCGCGCCCGGGAGCGCGTGCCGGACGCATACGTGTCGGTCAAGTCGGTTGTCATGGAACGGCACGCTGGCAGGGCATCCCTGAAATTTTCCTGACTGCGCTCGGCGCGGGAGCCGCCCCTCCCTCATCCCCCGCTTCCGCGGTCTCAGTGCTCCCCGTAGTGGTCGGCGACAGCGGTGAACGCGGCCTTGGGTTCCCATGGCAGGCCCGGGTAGGTGGTTCCGAGGCGGTCCTCGAAGACCTTGACGATGCCGTAGCTGGCCAGGTCCAGGTCTTCGCGGGGGTCGCCGTCGGGGCGGTGCACGTGGTCGTACAGCGCAAAGGTGAAGACAAAGGTGCTGTCGATGCCTCCGGCGTCGAAGGCCTCCAGCAGCTCCCGCACATACGCGGCCTGACCGGCCTCGTCGCGGGCGTACTCGCCGTTCAGCCGGAGTGGACGTGCGTCCTTGTCGTACTCGACGATCTCCAGACCGTGAGCTCCCCGGTCACCCGCACCCCGGTAACCGGCCGCGCCGAACTCGGTGATCGCGACCGGCTTTCCCTGCGCGACGAGGTGATGGACGCCTTCGGCGAACCGGTCGGCGGTCTCGGCCGACCGGTAGAGATCCACGGACATGATGTCGAAGGGGGCCCAGTCGACGCGTTCAAGCGGCACGGACGCGTAGGTCACCTTGCCGCCGAAGCGCTCGCGGACGAGTGCCGCGGCCTTGTCGAGGAAGTCGTTGACACGCGCACTGACCTGCCCGATGTGCTCACGCACGCGATCCGGCCGGCGCAGCAGCGCGACCCGGTCGTCGATGCTGTCGCCGGGCAGGAACCCCTTGTTCATCAGGCTCAGCTCTGCGCCGGCGACGAACACGACCTCCGCTCCCCGCAGCCTCAGCCGCTCCGCGCGCTCGGCGCAGTCGGCGAACAGCGACAGCATCTCGTCGGCGGTCAGTTCGAGCGGGTACGGGGAGAACCAGACCTCAAGGCCGAGATCGGCCGCGTACCCCGCCGCGAGCCCCACCCGTTCCGGATCACCCCCCATGACGCGGACCGCGTTGCAGTGCAGGTCATCACGGATGATGCGCAGCTCGCGCCTGACCACCTCCGGGTCGAAGAGCTTTCGGGAGACCGCTCCGTTCTTGACGAAGCCGGTGTCGTAGCTGATGCCTCTGGCCCGCATGCGTCGCATCCTCTCCTGGCGGAAGAATTTACGGTACTCACCGTACCCTAATTGCCGCTCCCCAGGGATGGCAACCACAATGGGAAGGTACGAGCGGTACCAATCGCGAGAAGGGGCCATGGCGGAGAATCCGATGAGCCGGCCAAGTGCCGGGCAGACGCGGCGACGCGGAGCCGTCCTGGAGGAGGCGATCCTGCGCGCCGCGGTGGACGAGCTCACCGAGTCCGGATTCGCCGGGTTGACCATGGACAAGGTCGCCGCCCGCGCGGGCACCAACAAGAACGCCATCTACCGCCGCTGGCCGAACCGCCTCGCGCTCGGCATCGCCGCCTATCGGCAACTGGCCACGACAGTCCAGCCACCCGATACCGGCGATCTGCGCAGCGACGTCCTTGAACTGCTACGCGGAGCCAACCGTCACTGGAGTTCCCCTCTCGGAGCAATCCTGCGCGAACTGCTTTCCGCGGCCGGCGGCACGTCGGAACTCCTGGCGCAGTTGCAAGAACAGTCCAGCGACGCCACAGCCGCCCCCTGGCTGACCGCCCTGGGGCGCGCGGTCGCACGCGGTGAGGCTTCCCCCGAAGCGCTCCATCCGCGGGTCGCCACCGTGGCCATCGTCCTGCTGCGCAACGAATTCGTCGTGCGCGGAGCCCCTACGGCACCCGACGACGTCCTCGTCGAGATCGTCGACGAGGTGTACCTGCCCCTGGTGCGGCGACGCGGCCCGGCTCCGGGCTGACCGCACGCCCCGACGCCCGCCCGGAGCGTCGTGCATGACTTTGCGCAATCACTCCATTACGTTGCGCCACGAGCAGTCCTGATCATCACGGCCTGCCATGCACCAATGGAGATCCTCGTGCGACACATGTTCACCAAGGCCGGAAGCCTCGCCGCCGTCGCGATGCTCGCCTTCACCGTGGCCCAGCCGGCCCAGGCCACCCAACACAGCGAGGGGGCGCAGCGCGCCGCCGTCGCGCCCGCCTACTTCGAGATGACCGACATCACCCGGAGCACGTTCATCGTGAAGTTGGTGAAGGAACGCGAGATCCAGCACGCCAGGGACCTGGTGAGCGGCGCCACGAACGACGAGCCGCATGTCGTCGGCAGGCTCAAGAAGTACCCGGCCTCGTACAACCCGGGCTGGAGCTTCCACTACGCCCCGGAGTCGGTCCAGTTCTTCGACTACGCCATCGAGGTCTGCGACGCGACACTGCCGTATGTGGAGGACCACCTCGACGAGGCCGGCGGCCCCTTCCTGCCCGGCCTCATCTTCTGCCCCTGGACTTCAGAGCTCGTACGCGAAGTACCCGCCCCATAAGACGAGTCGACCGGCCAGACCGGCCCGATCGAAGGGCGGCACCCATCCAGGGCGTCGCCCTTCCTCACGTCCTCCGCCGCATCAGGCCCGACACCCTGGCACCCTCACGGCAGCCGCCCCTCCCGGTTGACCTCCCTGACCCGCGCCCGCAGCACTTCCCCGAGCGGTGCCGGGCGCACCGATTCCGGCGGGCAGTCCCACTCGGCCCCACCGCCCGGCGCCCGCAGCTGTACGTACGGCCCGACGAACCCCATCACGCGCCCCACCCGCCCGTCCCGTGTGTCCACCGCGAACGACCCGGGCTCCGGCGCACATGGCTCAAGCCCCTCATCCGTCATGACCGGCCAGCCCCTGCGCCTCCAGCACCACACTCAGCCGCAGCGCCGTGTCGAGGTTGCACCGGCCGAGGTCGACCAGCGGCGTCGCCGGTTCGTTCCCCGCGCACGACACCGGATCGATCCGCAGCGAGGGAAGCGTGATCCCGACCCCGGAGAACCCCTCCTTCAGCCGCACCACCGCATCCTCCGCCGCCCGCACCGTGTCCTCTGCCGTTTTGCGCCGTTCCGTCGTCGTCATGGTCCATCCCTTTCCCACGCTGAGTAATGACAATGCATACCCAGCGTGTCCAACGCGCCACTAGCCTGGAAGAGGCGCAGAACCAACAACCGCACGTGTGTCACAGGGAGTTGTCATGCCGGGGCCGAAAAAGCTCGATCCTTCCTCCTCTCCGCGCGCTCTGCTGGGCGCAGAACTCCGTCACAGAAGGGAGGGCGCGGGCCTCTCGCAGGAGGAGCTGGGCCTTCCGCTGTTCGTCAGCGGCTCCTTCGTCGGCCAGCTGGAATCCGGTACCCGCCGGATGCAGTTGGACCAGGCGCAGAAGCTCGACGAGGTCCTGAACGCGGACGGGTTCTTCGTACGGAACTGCGCCGCGCTGAAGAAGTCGAAGTATCCGGATCACTTCGCGGAGGCGGCCGAGGCGGAGGCCGTCGCGAAGACGATCAAGGAGTACGCACCCCAGCTGATCCCGGGGCTGTTGCAGACGGAGGCATACGCGAGGGCGGTGTTCCGCGCCTACCAGCCGACGGCCCCGGAGTGCGTGATCGACGATCTGGTCGTAGCGCGGCTGGAGCGGGCTCAGCTGCTGACCGATCCAACAACTCCCGCGGTTTGGGCAGTTCTGGATGAGGCGGTGTTACGTCGGGAAGTGGGCAGCCCGGCAGTGATGGCAGCGTCGCTCAGGCACATCCTGAAGCTGGCCCGCGAGCACCGGATCATCGTGCAGGTACTACCGTTCAGCGCGGGCGCGCACATGGCCATGGAAGGTCAGCTGAAGCTGATGTCCTTCGAGGACGCACCCCCGCTCGCCTATCTGCAGGGCCTGGGCACAGGGAAGTTGCACGATGATCCCGCAACGCTCCGACACTACGAACTGACCTACGATCTGGTGGTGGCCAGCGCATTGTCACCCCAGGCGTCCCTGGCCCTGATCGAGTCAGCGGCGGAGGATTACGCACATGAAGATCAGCAGTTCTGACTACGACCTGTCCACGGCGATCTGGCACAAGTCCTCGTACAGCGGCGGAAGTGGCGGCGACTGCCTCGAAGTCGCGACCTGGCGGAAGTCCACGTACAGCGGCGGAGACGGCGGCGACTGCCTCGAAGTCGCCGACGGCCACCCCGGCATCGTCCCCGTACGCGACTCCAAGGTGACCGAGGGCCCGACGCTCGTGTTCCGGTCCCCCGCCTGGGCGTCGTTCATCACGAACCTCAAGAACGCCTGAGAGGTCATCGCGCGGCAGGAAGGCCGGCCCTCGCGACGGACCTCCCCGCAGGTCAGCTGGCGTCGGGCGGCTCGCGCCGGAGCCGGAACCAAGCAGTCACGGCTACAGCTTGTCGGCCTCCCGGACCTCGTGGAGGTGGACGAGGACGTCGTAGGCCTTGGCGAGTGCGGTGTCGCGCGGTTCCACGGGGAACAGCGTGCCGACGTTGAGCGTGGGCCGGGCGGTGTTCAGCCAGTCGCGCGCGGCGGCCGGGGCGGTGCGGACGTCGAGGTAGAAGTCCCGGTAGCGGACCTTGTCGAGGGTGGCCTCGTTCCGGTCGGGCTCGGCGGCGGGAACGGTGAACTTCTTCCACTCGCCGCCCAGCGCGGCGTCCTTCGACAGGAACGAGCCCTGGTTGAAGGTGAAGCCGATGGGGAGGTAGTTCTTGCCCATCGTGTCGCGCAGGAACGACCCCTGCGTCTTGGAGTACGTCTCGGGATCGCTGGCGACGTAGGCGACATGGTCGTTGTGCGCGGACAGCAGCACCTTCTGGCCGGTGCGCTGCTGCCACCAGGAGACGTTCTGGGCCATCACCTCGTCACGGAAGCGCTGGGAGGCGGCGTTGGACTCCGGGTCGTCGGGGTTCAGGGTGAGGAACTTGGCGGTCTGGGCGACGGACCGGGCGTTCTGCTCGGCCCAGTCGAACGCGTCGCCGCCGGAGCCCTTCAGACCGCTGACCAGCTCCAGGGCCTGCTGCGCCTTGGCGGCGAGCTGCTGCCGTTCCGCGAGCGGCTTGCCCAGGTAGGCGAAGACGTCATCGATCGGGCGCAGACCGGTGTAGAGCTCGTTGAGCCGCGGCAGCGCCTCCGGGTGGTTCTTCTGCACGTAGCCGGTCACCCGGCCGAAGAACTCGTCGCTCAGTGAGGGAGCGCCGATGTCGTCGCCCATGAAGTGGACGGTGCGGTCGGGGTGGTGGCGGTTGTAGTCCCGCATCCACTCGATGAGGCTGACGAACTCCTCGCGGTCCCAGGGCGAATTGGTGAGCGTCTCCTTGGCGATCTTGCGGGCATCGCCCTTGCCGGTCTGGAGGTAGTCGTCGATCTGCAGTCCCGCGGACCAGCTCAGCTCCAGGGCGAAGGTGGTGAAACCCTTCTTCTCGACGAGGTGGCGGAAGACCCGCTCCTTCATGGTGAAGAATTCGTGGGAGCCGTGGGTGGCCTCGCCGAGGCCGACCACCTCGGCGTCGCCGATCATCGAGTCCAGGGCTCGCAGGTCGGCCGTGTTCCCCCCGGGCTCGGTCGAGCGCAGCGGGTGGGCCGCCCGCTGCAGCGCGCGGACCGGGTTCTGCCCCCTGCCGGCCGTGTCGGCCGTGGCTGCCTGGACCGCCACAGGGGCGAGGACCGCTCCCGTCGCGACCGCCGCCGTCGCCAGCAGTACCCGTCGGCTGATCCGCTTCCGATGCCTAGCCATGCCGTTACCTCTCAACTTTCGTATGACAACTTGAGGAGGATCATCGCCTGCGATTCCACTGCCGCGCGCTGGGAGAAGCCTCCGGCTCTTCCGGGGGGACAGCCCCCGGAAGAGCCGGAGGGCAGCGCCCGCTACACGCACTCGATCGGGTGGAGATTTCCGGCCATAGACGCGGTTTGGGTGATAAACGCCCTCCCCGGACGCAATCATTCGGCGGTGATCTCATCGAACCGGACGGCTCACCGTCCCAAGTCCCTGCTCCCGGCAGGGCTCGGCGCACTCGCCGTACTGACCCTGCTCCCGGCGATCCCGGCCACCGCAGCGACCGCGCCCGCGCCCGCGAAGGAGTCCTCGTCGCGGGTCGCCGCGTACGCGTCGCCCCGCGCGGTGACCCAGGCCGAACGCAGGACCGCCGCGTACCTCGACTCACTGCGTAACAAGCCCGAGAGGCTGAAGGCCTTCTTCAAGGCGCTGCCCAAGGGGGGCGACCTCCACAACCACCTGTCGGGCGCGGCCAAAACCGAGTTCCTGATCAAGCTCGCGGGCAAGAAGGGCCTGTGTATCGACGCGACGATGACAGCCGTCGCGCCCCCGTGCGGACCGGGCAAGCGGCCCGCTACCGACGCGCGGACCGACGCCGCGTTCCGGCAGGAGATCATCCGGGCCTGGTCCATGCAGGACTTCCCGTCCGATCAGTCGGGGCACGACCACTTCTTCGACACGTTCGGCAAGTTCGGCCTGGCGACCTGGGATCGCGGCAAGCTGCTCGCGGACGTGGCCAACACCGTGGTGGAGCAGAACCAGTTCTACCTGGAGACCATGGTCACCCCGGCGTCGGACAGCGCCAGGAAGCTTGCCGATGCTGTGGGCTACGACGCCGACTTCGCCGCTTTCCACCGCAAGCTCCTGGCCGGCGGGCAGCTCGACCGGGTCGTGGACGATGCGGTCCAGGAGGCCGACGACGCCGACGCCGAGTTCCGGGTGGCCGCGCACTGCGACACCGCGCGCCCCGACCCGGGCTGCCGACTTCCCGTCAGGTGGATCTCCCAGGTGTCCCGGGGCAGTTCACCGGCGCGGGTGTTCACGCAGATCGCGGTCGGCATGCGGCTGGCGGAGCGCGATCCGAGGTTCGTCGCGGTCAACCTCGTACAACCCGAGGACTGGGACAGCTCGCTGGCCAACTACAGCCTGCAGATGCGGATGCTGAACTATCTGCGCGGCCAGTACCCGGGCGCCCACCTCACCCTGCACGCCGGTGAGCTCGCCCCCGGCCTGGTCAAGCCCGAGGACCTGACCTTCCACATCCGCGAGGCCGTGCTCGTCGCCGGAGCCGAACGCATCGGACACGGCGTCGACCTGGTCCACGAGGACAACTGGCGGCAGCTCGCCCGGACGATGGCGCAGCGCAGGGTGGCGGTCGAGGTGCCGTTCTCCAGCAACAAGCAGATCCTCGGCATCGCGGGCGACGACCACCCGTTCAACGCGTACCGCCGCTACGGCGTCCCGGTGGTCCTGTCCACCGACGACCCGGGGGTTTCGCGGATCGACATCAGCCACGAGTACCAGTACGCCGCCAAGACGTACGGCCTCGGCTACACCGAGCTGAAGGACCTGGCCCGCGCCTCGCTGGAGTACGCGTTCCGCAACGGCCGCAGCCTGTGGGCCACCGGCCCCGTCCCCTCCGGCTACCGACTGGTCGCCGCCTGCCGCAGTGACCTGCCGGGCACCGACCACCCGAGCGCGCGCTGCGCCCGCTATCTCGCCGACAATCCGAAGGCGGCGACCGAGTGGCGCCAGGAGGCGGCCTTCGCCACCTTCGAGAGCCGTAACCGGTAGCACTGATCCGAAGCGCTCCGCACAACACAATGTCCGGGCCCGGGGCTTGAGCCCCGGGCCCGGACGTCTCCGCCGACGAGGCCCGTACGCAGATGCTGCAGTTCATGCCCGGGCCCGTGGTCGATACCACCCTCGACATCCTCGGCGAGCCCAACACCGCCGAGCAGCGGATCAGCCCCGACGTCGAGCAGGTCCTCGGACGTGCGCCCCGCACGTTCGCCGACTGGGCCCGGCGCAACATCGCCGCCTTCCGGTAGGGCCTGCGCCCGCACAGCCGGAAGCTCGGTCATCGGACCCCGCCACGACTGAGAAAACCGCCCCGCGCCAGGAAGAACGATCCCGGCACGGGGCGATTCGCGTGATCGACCGAAGAGGTCCTAGCCGATCCGCTCCAGGACCCACTCGTACCCGCCGTCGTAGTTGACGACCACTCGGCTGCTCTGAGTGGTCAGGTAGCCGTACTCGCCCTGGCCAAGGGCGATGGCGACCGTTCCGTCGTTGGCCGGGCCCAGAATCGACCACTGGTCGGCCCACCCGCCGCACTGGTTCACCCACACGGGCGCCGGGTAGATCTTGAGCGGCGAGAGCGCCAGGCAGCGGCCCGCCCCGTTCGACTCGACGATCTGAGCCAGGCCGTCTCCCTGGTTGTGGATCTGCCACACGGTGCCGGGGTTGCAGGGCTCGACGTGGCCGCCCAGCGGGCCCTCACCGCCCGCGAGGCACTGGCCGCTGCGCACGTCACGGATGAGGTAGGTGCCGTCGTCGGCGGCCTGGGCGGGGGTGGCCAGTGCCGCCACGGCGACGGCGGACACGGCGAGAGTCAGCATCGAACGAATACGCACGGGACTCCTCGTAGGAAGCGAAAGGGGAGGAAGCGCGGGCCGCACGGCCCGCGCCACCAAGAACACAGGAGCCCGGCGCCCTTTCCCCGCTTCCCGCATCGCGTCCCCGCCGATCCACCCCATCGGCAGCGGCGCTCGGGGAGCCCATCCGGCGCATTGACCACACTCCGCACGCCCCCGCCACCAGGCGAAATCCCCCGGAGCTCAAGCCGCGAAGTCCGAGCGCTCTTTCCAAGGAACGGGAGGTGGGCCACTTCCCACCCGCCCTCCCCACCCGGCGAGTTGACTTCTCGTGACCGGCTTGCCACGGATGGTGGCGACGCTCTAGCGTTCCGGATAACGAACGACCCCTGCCGGTGCAGGAACACCGAACAGGGGTCTGACCACCTCGATCGTTAAGGCCCGATCTGATGGCTGCCAGCCAGCTTAGCGCTGCCCCGCGCACCCCGCACGTATCCCTGCCCACGCTCCCGCACCCCATGGCCAATCCGGGTTACGGCAAGCGTTCCGCACCCTCCCAACACCCCCGCACCCACCGCGATTTCGCACACCTCCCACCCCGCGAGGCATCCGTCGCGACATACATCGACCGGCTGCCCGAGGGCGCCGACATCTCCGTGAAGACGCTGGCCAAGGTCCTCCCGTACGGACAGTGCGCCCTGCGGACCACCCTCAACCGGCTCCAGGACGCCGGGCATCTGCGGCGCGGCAGTGAGTGCGTCGCCAATGACGAGGTCCTGCTCTGGGTGACCCGCACGTTCTTCTCCCGCACCGCGCGGGACGACGACTGGTGGGAGGCGTTCACCCGGGGTGACGTACCACCGGAGCAGAAGCACCAACACCCCACCCGCTCCCGGGCGTTCGTGCTGCTGGCCGCGC
The DNA here is from genome assembly GCF_040295565.1 of Streptomyces sp. NPDC002785. Taxonomy (NCBI): domain Bacteria; kingdom Bacillati; phylum Actinomycetota; class Actinomycetes; order Kitasatosporales; family Streptomycetaceae; genus Streptomyces; species Streptomyces sp. NPDC002785. The sequence goes on from NZ_JBEOVN010000081.1 coordinate 28,373, forward strand.
TGGGCCGCACCGCACCCGCGCTCACCCTCTCGGCGGCGGACTGCGCGGCGCTGGAACCGCAGGTCACCGACTGGTTCGAGCGCGGTGCCACGGAGGCGGAGCTGCTCCACGCCCTCACCGACGGCCTCCCCACCCCCGTCCACCACGCGGCGGCCCTCGTCCGCAGGCGGCTCCTCGACAAGATGCCACCCGAACGGGTCACTCCAGCACAACAGTGGACGGTGTTGCGCACCCTCGAATGCAGCGAGTGCCGCGCACCGGGCAGCGCACAGGCCCTGATCGGCGGCCGGTGCGGACCGTGCCGGGGCAACACCGTCACCACCCCTGCCGGACCGGCCGGAGCCGTCCCGGCCACCGGCGTACGCAGTCGCATGAGCGAGGTCCGGGCGGCGCTGACTCCACGATCCGAGCGTTCGGCCATCCGCCCCCGCTCACCCCGCACGTGATCGCCGAATGTCCGAAACCGGCTCCCACCTGGGAGTGGTTTGATCCACTCCCCTCTACCGGATCGGCTACCCATCGTGCTCCTCTAGGCGCTATCCGTAGTGAACTAGCCCAAAGGGGAACGAATCATGTCCGAACCGACACAAGAGCAGATCGTCTCGGAGCTTCGCAGCAGGCCCCCCATCACCCTGGCCCCCGGGCCGCGCCTGGGCGCCGAGCAGCACGGCGCCCTCCCGCTGCCGCCGAGCACCGTGTGGGACCTGCCGGGCGGCACCGCCTGGGTCTACTACGGCGAGGGGCACTCGGGTCTCGTACGGCCCGTGATCTTCGCCGACGGCTTCAACACCGGGCCGAGCAGCCTGGACTTCTCCTGGGAAATCTTGGAGTTCGGCGACTACGCGCTGATCAGCGAAGTGCGCCGCCGGGGACACGACGTCATCCTTCTCGGCTTCCATGAGCGCAGCGCGTCGATTCTGCACAACTCCCGGACCGCACAGGCCGCGATCCTGCGCGCGATCGCGGAGCGGCAGGGCAGTACGCCGCTGGCCGTCGGCGGGTTCAGCATGGGCGGGCTCGTCACACGGCACGCGCTGGCCAAGATGGAGAGCCAGGGCATCGACCACCAGACCTCTCTGTACTTCTCGTACGACAGCCCGCACCGCGGCGCCTGGATCCCGATCGCGCTCCAGGCGTTCGCGCACTACATCAAGGATCTCGACAGCCGGTTCTCCGACCAGATCAACAGCCCGGCCGCCCGCGAACTGCTGTGGCGGCACATCGAGAAGTGGGACGGGACACCGGACCAGAGCGACGAGCGCGCCGCGTTCCTCGCGCAGATGCGGGCCGTCGGCGAATGGCCGCGGCTGATCGGTGTCGCCAACGGCAAGGGCGACGGCGTCGGCACCGACGCACGGGCGGGCGAACTGGCTCTGGAGGGCAAGGGCCTTTCGGTCGTGGGCACCAAGCTCTACGCCCAGTCCCCGGGCAACGACGAACTCGTCGCGAAGCTGCGGGTGGTGACGCTGAAGACCAACGAGGTACATACGTCCGGGCTTCCGTCGGTCGACGGCGCGCCGGGCGGCTCGCTGGAAGGATTCGGCATCCTCGCCGACACGCTCAACGCCCTCAACCCCATCATCGGGTTCAAGACCGACGTACGGATCCGCTCGCACTGCTTCGTCCCGGCGGTCAGCGCGGTCGACATCCGCGATCTGGACACGGACGAGGAGCTGTACGCGAACATCTCCGAGCTCCCGCCGGAGGAGAGCGCGCTGGACGAGTTCAAGCTCGCGTCCCACAACGAGGGACACACCCTCGTGACGGAGGAACTCTGCACCTGGCTCCTCGACCGGCTCCCGTAGTTCCGCGGTCCCGTCGTACGGGGTATCTCGCGCTCACGGTGCTCCGGCGGGCCTCGTGGGTGCGTCCCCACCCTGCCCCGTACAGAAACGACATCGGCCCCGGGACCAGTT
>NZ_JBEOVN010000082.1:0-24546 GCF_040295565.1 Streptomyces sp. NPDC002785
CAGGGTCCGGCCGGACGCATGAGGTTGACGGGAGATGGACGGACCCCTCCCGCGCCCTTCGGGCTGTGGGGCACCGTCAGCCGAGAAGCGAGCTCAGCTCGACGTGCTCCAGGCCGTGAGCCTCGGCCACCCCACGGTAAACGACCTGCCCGTCATGGGTGTTGAGACCCTTGGCGAGTGCGGCGTCGCGGCGCAGAGCCTCGACCCAGCCGCGGTTGGCGAGCTCCAGGATGTACGGCAGCGTGGCGTTGGTAAGGGCGTACGTGGAGGTGTTCGGCACCGCGCCCGGCATGTTGGCGACGCAGTAGAAGACCGAGTTGTGGACCTTGAAGGTCGGCTCGGCGTGCGTCGTCGCGTGCGAGTCCTCGAAGCAACCGCCCTGATCGATCGCAATGTCGACAAGTACACTTCCGGGCTTCATCTTGGCTACGAGCTCATTGGTGACCAGCTTCGGGGCCTTCGCACCCGGGATGAGCACGGCGCCGACGACGAGGTCGGCCTCGACGACGGCCTTCTCCAGCTCGAAGGCGTTGGAGACGACCGTCTTCACCTTGGTGCCGAAGACCTTGTCGGCCTCGCGCAGCTTGTTGATGTCCTTGTCGAGCAGCGTGACGTGGAAGCCCAGACCGACGGCGATCTGCGTGGCGTTCCAGCCGGAGACGCCGCCACCGATGACGACGGCCTCGGCGGGGGCGGTACCCGGGACGCCGCCCGGCAGCACGCCACGGCCGCCGACCGAGCGCATCAGGTGATAGGCGCCGACCTGCGGGGCCAGCCGGCCCGCGACCTCGGACATCGGGGCGAGCAGCGGCAGCGCGCGGCTCGCGGTCTCGACCGTCTCGTACGCGATGGCGGTGGTGCCGGACTCCAGCAGCGCGTCCGTGCACTCGCGGGAGGCGGCGAGGTGCAGGTAGGTGAAGAGCGTCTGATCCTTGCGGAGGCGGTGGTACTCCTCGGCAACCGGCTCCTTGACCTTGAGCAGCAGGTCGGCGGTGGCCCAGACCTCGTCGGCGGTGGGGAGGATCTGCGCCCCGGCGGCGATGTACTCCTCGTCCGTGATGGAGGAGCCGGCCCCGGCGTTCTCCTCGACGACGACCTGGTGGCCGTGGCGTACGAGCTCGTTCACACCGGCGGGCGTGATCGCCACGCGGAACTCGTTGTTCTTGACTTCGCGGGGGATACCGACCTTCACGTCGATCACGGTCCTTGGCTCAGAGGGTTACCCGGACATAGCTATACATACCCGGATAGACATTGCGTAAATGGAGACACCGCGAACGCACGCGGTAGAGCCAGTCTAATGAAGGGCTTCGCGCTGTCTAGCCTTACAAAGCATTAATTTTCAGTCACTGCACTACGGATTTCGCAGGCTGCATCCTCCTCGCCCAGCAATCTGTTGGCCAGGCCCCGGTGCAGCCGGGCCGCAGCCGGGTCTCCGAGCCTTTCGAACGTGTCGGCCAGCCGGAGCTCCAGCGCCGCCTGCAGCCGTACGTCCCCGGCCCGCCTGGCCCACTGAACGGCCTCCTGGCAGGTGTGCAGCGACTCGCGCGGCCGGCCCGCGTACTCCTGCACCCGGGCCGCCTCGCTCAGCGCCCGCGCCTGGGCCGGCACATCGCCGAGCCTGCGGTACCCGGCCGCGGCGGCCCGCCAGTTCCGCAGTGCCTCGCCGTACCGCCCGGCATAGGTGTGGACGGCGCCGAGCCGCCCGTACAACCGCGCCTCGTCGGCCCGCTCGCCCTGGGTGAGCCGCTGCGCCAGCGCCCGGCCGTACCAGTCGGAGGCCCGCTGAAAGTCCCCCAGCTCGGCGTAGGCGCCGCCTACGGATTCCATCGCGCGGCCGGTGGCGTACGGATCCTTGGCGGCCCGTCCGGCGTCCAGCGCGGCCCGGTAGCGGGTCAGCGCCTCCCGCGTACGGCCGGTCCTGGCATCGAGATCGGCGAGGTTGAGCAGCGCAGCGGCCCGTTCGCGCGGCAGCTCGCGCCGCTCGGCAACGGCCAGAACCAGACCGTGGAGTCCGTACAGCTCGGGCGCGGCCGCCTCGGTGCCCTGGTGCACGGCCAGCGCCCGCACCAGCGCGGCCACCAACCGCCTTGCCAGAGTGTCGAGTTCACCGTCCTCGACGGCGATCCTGGCCGAAGCCAGCAGGGCGGGCCGGCGGGTCCGCAGCCATTCGGCGGCCTCATCGGGGCTGGGGAAGCGCAGTGAGCGCGGCAGCCCGGCGCGCTTGCGGCGGGCCGCGGAACCCTCGGGGTCGGTGACCGCCCGACAGGACTGCAGCAGCCGTACGGTCCGCTCCAGCATCCGGGCCCTGGCGAGCTGGATCTCCGTCGGCCGGTCCCTCGCCTCCAGCAGCGCCCGCAGCAGCGGGGCGAGACAGCCGGGCACCTCGTACTGCGGCTCGTCCGCCCCATTGGTACGCAGCAGCCCCAGGGCCACGAAGTCGTCGAGGTTCGTCTGGGCAGCGGAGACGGAGCAGCCGGCCAGCGCGGAGGCGATGTGGGCGTCGGCGAGTCCGGCGGGGGCGAGGGCGAGCAGTCGCAGTATCCGGGCGGCGGTCGTCGGCAGGGAATCATGGACCAGCCGGAAGGCGCGGGCCAGCGGGCGGGCTCCGGTGGGCTGCTCCGTCTCTTCCGGCAGCTCGCGCAGTTGTTTGGTGACATCCGCGACCGACGCCATGGGGTGAGCGGCGAGCCAGCCGCCGACCATGACCAGGGCGGCCGGCAAGCCGGCGCACTCCTCGGCGAGGGTTTCGGCGGTCCGCGGGTCGACGGTGATCCTGACCTGGCCGATGATGCGGGCCAGCAGCCGGACGGCGGAGCCCGCGTCCAGGCCGCCGATGGTGCAGGGGCGGACGCCGGGGATACCGGTCAGCGGGCCCTCGGAGGTGGCGACGACCAGGCAGTCGGGGTTGTCCGGCAGCAGTGGGTCGACCTGTTCCGCGTCCATGGCGTCATCGAGGAGCAGCAGGGCGCGGCGCCCGCTGAGCGCCTCGCGGACCATCTCGGAGAGCTCGTCCCCGTCCGCACCGGGCGGCCCCGCCACCCCCAGCTGGTCGAGCAGCTCGCGGGCGGTGCGTTCGGTGGGGACCGGTGTGCCGCCGGGTTCGGTGAGCCTGGCCCGGAGCAGGCCGTCGGGGTGGTCGTCGGTGGAGAGCAGCCGGCGGGTGAGTTCACCGGCGAGTGCGGTGCGTCCGGAGCCGGGGCGTCCGGCAATCAGCAGGACCCGGGCGCGGGCGGCCTTGCGACCGGCCAGGGTATCCAGTCCGGCTCGCTCGATGTCACCCCGCAGCGCCTTCAACTCGCGGTCGCGGCCGAAGAATTGGGGCGGGGCGGCGCCGGACGGCTCCTCGGTTCCCGCTGCCTTGGCCGGGCCGCTGGTGTCCACCGCCTGATCCGTCACGGGCCACGCTCCACTTCGCTGCACGCATTGCCCGCCGGGACTCCGGTCAGGGCATTCCGAGCGTAGTTCAGGCGTATGGACGATTTCCGTGGAGCACGGCGTGGAGGTCCCCCGATCGGATCAGCGTCTTTTCCGATCGGAGGACCTCAGTGAACCGTTCGGCGGCCTCGCGCGGACTCGGACCTCTGACGATCCCTGCAAACCATCCGACCTCGAACGATCCTGACCAATCGTCAGGCCACGAACCGTCAGACCTCGAACGGGCGGGCCGGCCAAGGCGCCTCGGCCGGACGCAGCGACTCGATCCCGTCGCCGGCGAGCACCGCCGCGAGCGAAAGGACGCCCACCACGAGGCAGTTGTTGTGCAGATCCCCGGCGAGCACCCCCCGTACCAGCTCCTGGAGCGGCACCCGGGCCAGCTCCATGTCGGCCTCCTCCTCGGAGACCTCGAAGCGCTCCCCGTCGGCCTCGGAGAGATTCCGGGCCAGGAAGATCCGCACGGCTTCGTCGCAGCCGCCCGGTGTGGTGTAGACGTCGGTCAGCACCCGCCAGTCCTCGGCCTTGGCGTACGCCTCCTCGTAGAGCTCGCGCTGGGCCGCGTGCAACGGGTTCTCGCCGGGGATGTCGAGCAGGCCGGCCGGGATCTCCCACAGCTTGTGGCGCACCGGGTGGCGGTACTGCCGCAGCACGAGGACCCGGTCCTCCTCGTCGAGCGCGAGCACGGCGACCGAGCCCGGATGGACCTGGTAGTCGCGGCGCACGACCCTGCCGTCGGGCATCACCACATCGTCGGTGCGGACGCTGGTCTTGTTGCCGGTGAAGGGCGTCTCGGTCGCGGTGACCTGCCACTCCTCGGGCGTGTCCTGGAAACCCATCTACGTCCTCCCACAAAAGAACAGAAACCGGGGCACGCATCCTCAGCGGATCCGTACCCCGGTCAACGTTAATGCCTGCGTACCGCCGGACTACTTGCCCGACGTGGCACCCTGCTTGCCACCGGCACCGGCGCCCGTCTTGCGCTCGACGGCCGCCTTCACCAGACCCGCGAAGAGCGGGTGCGGGCGGGTCGGGCGGGAGCGGAGTTCCGGGTGCGCCTGGGTGGCGACCAGGTAGGGGTGGATCTCGCGCGGGTACTCGACGTACTCGACGAGCTTGTTGTCCGGGGAGGTGCCGGAGAAGACCAGACCGGCCTTCTTCTCCAGCTCGGCGCGGTAGGCGTTGTTGACCTCGTAGCGGTGGCGGTGACGCTCCTCCACGTACGGCTGGTCGTCGTACGCCTCACGGACCAGCGAGCCCTCGGCGAGCTTCGCAGGGTACAGGCCGAGCCGCATGGTGCCGCCCAGGTCGCCCGCGCCCTCGACGTAGGCGAGCTGCTCCTCCATCGTCGAAATGACGGGGTGCGAGGTGGCGGCGTCGAACTCGGTGGAGTTGGCGTCGGGGATCTCCGCCAGGTTGCGCGCCGCCTCGATCACGATGCACTGCAGGCCGAGGCAGAGGCCGAGCAGCGGCACCTTGTTCTCACGGGCGTACTGGATGGCGCCGATCTTGCCGTTGACACCGCGGTCGCCGAAGCCGCCGGGGACGCAGATCGCGTCGACGTCGGAGAGCTGCTTGGCGGCACCGGCCGGCGTCTTGCAGTCGTCGGAGGCGACCCACTTGACCTTGACCCGGGCCTTGTTCGCGAAGCCGCCGGCTCGGATGGCCTCGGTGACCGAGAGGTAGGCGTCGGGCAGGTCGATGTACTTGCCGACGAGCGCGACGACGACCTCGTGGTCGGGGTTGTGGACGCGGTCGAGCAGGTCGTCCCACGTGGTCCAGTCGACGTCGCGGAACGGCAGGTCGAGCTTGCGCACGACATAGGCGTCCAGGCCCTCGGTGTGCAGCACCTTCGGGATGTCGTAGATCGACTTGGCGTCCACGCAGGCCACCACGGCGGCCTCGTCGACGTCGCACATCAGCGAGATCTTGCGCTTGATGGCGGTCGGTACGTCACGGTCGGCGCGCAGCACGATGGCATCGGGCTGGATGCCGATGTTGCGCAGCGCGGCGACGGAGTGCTGGGTCGGCTTGGTCTTGAGCTCGCCGGACGGGCCGATGTAGGGCAGCAGCGAGATGTGCACGACGAAGACGTTGTCCCGGCCGACCTCGTGGCGGACCTGGCGGACGGTCTCCAGGAACGGCAGCGACTCGATGTCACCGACCGTGCCGCCGACCTCGGTGATGACGACGTCGACGTCGTCGGTCGCCATGCGCCGGATGCGGTGCTTGATCTCGTTGGTGATGTGCGGGATGACCTGCACGGTGTCACCGAGGTACTCGCCGCGCCGCTCCTTGGCGATCACCTGCGAGTAGACCTGGCCGGTGGTGACGTTGGCGGAGCCGTCGAGGTCGACGTCGAGGAAACGCTCGTAGTGGCCGATGTCCAGGTCGGTCTCGGCGCCGTCGTTGGTGACGAACACCTCACCGTGCTGGAAGGGGTTCATCGTGCCCGGGTCGACGTTCAGATACGGGTCGAGCTTCTGCATGGTGACCCGGAGGCCGCGCGCCTTGAGCAGGGCACCGAGGCTGGAGGCAGTCAGACCCTTGCCGAGGGAAGAGGCGACACCCCCGGTGACGAAGATGTGCTTGGTCGTCGTGGATGTGGGCTGCATAGCCAAAGGGGGCTCCCGTGGTCGCGATCGTGAGGTGCGTACCGGCGTTGCCGTCCGGAGATTCCGGAGGCGCCGTCGCTGCGGTTCGGGGGCCTCGTCTGCTGTTGCGAACGACCACCGGTCCACGGGCTACCAGGGTATCAGCGACAAAGGGAGCCCGCTTCCGGCCACACCCCGCACGCTCATCACGCATGGTCACCGCGAGCCCCTCCCGCCCCACCCGTTCGGCGCAGGCGCGTTGCTGAGACCGTCGCGCAGATCATCCGGGTGCGTCGTATCCTGCTCGGACACTCGCTCCGGGCGAGGTACCGAGCTCGCAGGTCCCCCCACAACAACCGCTTGCGACGACCTCTTGACCCGCAGTAATGCCCTACGGGGCGACATGGCCGTTCGACTGGAGATGCACGTGGCCGGGCGCATCGAGGATTACGCACTCATCGGAGACATGCAGACCGCCGCCCTGGTCTGCCGGGACGGCACAGTGGACTGGCTGTGCCTTCCCCGCTTCGATTCACACGCTATTTTTGCGGGACTGCTGGGTACCGAGGAGCACGGCTTCTGGCGCCTGGCACCGGCGCGGGAGGAGGGGGCGCAGCCGCTGTCCGCAGACCGCCGCCGCTACCGCGGGGACTCCCTCATCCTGGAATCGGAGTGGGACACACCGCGCGGAACGGTCAGAGTGACCGATTTCATGCCGCCGCGTGACGGTGCGCCGCAGGTGATCCGGATCGTGGAGGGGATCAGCGGCCGGGTGGCGATGCGCTCCGAGCTGCGGATGCGGTTCAGCTACGGACGGGTCACACCGTGGGTGCACAAGGTCGACGGCCGTACGGTCGCCGTCGCCGGCCCGGACTCCGTCTGGCTGGACACCCCCGCCGACACCTTCGGCGAGAACCTGACGACGTACTCCGATTTCACGGTCGCGCCCGGGGACCGGATCGCGTTCACGATCAGCTGGCAGCCTTCGCACCACGAACCGCCCGGTCTTCCGGACCCGGAGAGTTCGCTGGACGCGACCGCGGACTTCTGGCGTGAATGGGTCGACCAGTGCACGTACCACGGGCCCTACCGCGAGGCCGTGGTCCGCTCCCTGATCACCCTCAAGGCCCTGACGTACGCGCCGACCGGCGGCATCGTCGCCGCGCCGACCACCTCCCTGCCCGAGGACATCGGCGGCTCCCGGAACTGGGACTACCGCTACACCTGGCTCCGCGACGCCGCGATCACCCTCTCCTCCCTGCTGCGCACCGGCTACCGCGAGGAGGCCCGCGCCTGGCGCGAGTGGCTGCTGCGGGCGGTCGCCGGCGACCCGGAGAACCTGCAGATCATGTACGGCATCGCGGGCGAGCGCGAGCTGGGCGAGGCCGAGCTGGACTGGCTGCCCGGTTATGAGAACTCCCGCCCGGTCCGGGTCGGCAACGGCGCGGCGGGGCAGCTCCAGCTGGATGTGTACGGCGAGGTCACCGAGGCACTGCACCTCGCCCACATGACGGGCCTGACCCGCAACGACTACGCGACGGGCCTCCAGCTCAAGCTGATCGAGTACCTGGAGAAGCACTGGGACGAGCCGGACGAGGGCATCTGGGAGGTACGCGGCCCGCGCCGCCACTTCGTCCACTCGAAGGTGATGGCCTGGGTCGCCGTCGACCGCACCATCAAGCTGATCGAGTCCGGGGACGCGGAAGGGCCGCTGGAGCGGCTGCGGGAACTGCGTGACGACATCCACCGCCATGTCTGCGAACGGGGCTACGACAAGGAACGCAACACCTTCACCCAGTCCTACGGATCGCAGGAGCTGGACGCCTCCCTCCTTCTGATCCCTCAGATGGGCTTTCTACCGCCGGACGACAAGCGTGTGATCGGCACGATCGAGGCGATCCAGCGCGAGCTGTCCACGGAGGACGGCTTCGTGCTGCGCTACCCCACCAAGGGCGAGGACGCGGGCGTCGACGGTCTGGAGGGCGACGAGGGCGCGTTCCTGGCCTGCTCGTTCTGGCTGGCGGACGATCTGGCGATGATCGGCCGGGTCGACGAGGCACGCCAGCTCTTCGAGCGGCTGCTGTCCCTGCGCAACGATCTGGGCCTGCTGGCGGAGGAGTGGGACCCCAGGCTGCAGCGCCAGGTGGGGAACTTCCCCCAGGCGTTCAGCCATGTGCCGCTGATCGACACGGCACTGCGCCTGACGGCGAGCGGGGCGTACGTCGGCTGACTTCGTGCGGGATCCCATTTCCCGTGTCCTTTTCCCACCGGCGATGTCCACCGCGTGGCCAATAGGACAGGGGGATGGGATTCATGCTGTTCTGTCGCACCGAAGGCGGCGGATACTCACTCGGTCTCATCCGACTCGGCGGATTCTCAGCTGACCGCGTTCTGAGCGGGGACGGTTACTTCGATCGTGGGTTTGAGGCAAGACGAGCCCGTGATCAGTTTTCGCCCCCGGAGCTCGACGCGGCAGTTCCGAGACGCGAGGACGCCGCTCGGCCGCCTGATCACGGCTCAGCGGGGTCTCTCCACCACACGATCGGGGCGGGTGGCCCGGCATTCGGCGTGAGACCTCGAAGCCGCAGCGGTCGAGCCAGTGGGCCAGAGACGGGCCACCCGGAGCCGGGCCCCGATCTCACGCGCACATGGCTCCTCGCGACAACCGACGGTTTGGACGCTTGGATCACATCGGCCAGCAGCCAGCTGGAGCCTGATCAAACAACCGATCCTCGGCGAGCCACAACGATCAGTTGTGCACGCCTAAGGTGAACCAGTGGACACCGAGGCATTGCGATCGTTCGTCCGGGCGGCCGAGCTCGGACGGTTGCAACATGCGGCCGATGAGCTGGGCGTGACGCAGCAGGCAGTCTCCAAACGGATCGCCGCCCTGGAGCGCGAGCTGGAAGTCCGTCTGTTCACACGTACCGCCCGAGGTGTTGAGCTGACGCTCGACGGTCAGGCTTTTCTCCCCCACGCGCGGAGCATCGTCGCGGGTGTCGAGCGCGCCGTCACCGCGGTCAGGCCGGGCTCCCGGGCCCTTCGGATCGACGTTCTCGGCCTGCGAAGCGCGCAGGCCGTTGTTCTGCACGACTATTGGCGGTCGCGTCCCGAAACCAATCTCGACGTGGTGACCCTCCGGGTCAACGACCCACGCGTGGCGGTCGCCGCCGTCGAAGCGGGCGATATCGACGCCTCGTTCCGTACCGTCACTGACCCGGCCACACTGCCGCCCGACGTGCAAATGATCCACGCGTTCGACTCCCCGCTGGAACTTCTCGTCGGCCCGAGACATCCGCTCGCCTCCGCGCGAAGACTGACGCCACCGCAGCTGCGTAAGCACCGTATCTGGGTGCCGGGTATCGCACCACGAAGCGAATGGGCAGAGTTCTACGATCAGCTCGCCACCGAATTCGACCTACGCATCGACGCGGCAGGCCCGCACTTCGGAGACGACGTACTCCTGGACACCCTCGCGGACTCCGCGGACGTGGCCACCCTCGTTGGGGCACGCGACCGGTACATCTGGCCGACGAACTACGACCTACGCCGCATCCCTATCGCGAATCCGACCCTCGCATACCCGCTCTCTCTCATCCTCCCCAGAGCGAATCCGCATCCAGGACTTCGTGGAATCATCACCCACCTCGGAAGCCTGCCAAGGCTCCCTGAGACGGTCTGGCTCCCATCCTGGGCAACGACGCCCCGGCGCGGCGACAGCAACATCGCACATGCTCGCAGGTCCCAACCCCGGCAAAGGTGACTCGACCGGCTGCTGACAGCAGCCTCCACCAGCGCCCAGCGAGTCTTATCCAGTCACCGGTACACCAGAAAGGATCGTGGCATGTCCAGCGACCGTCTCATGCGCATCCACAGCGCCGAGTTCCAGGCCATGGCCGAGAGAGTCCTGCGGGTCACCGAGCTCACCTCCCGCCTGAACGTCCTGCCCTTCGAGGACGAAGAAGGCAAGGCGGAACTGTTCGAACAGATCCTCGGCAGGCCGCTGTCGACAAAAGCCACGATCTATCCGCCCTTCTACACGGACCACGGCCTTCATCTGGACCTCGCGGAGCGCGTGTTCATCAACCAGAACTGCACGTTCCTGGACTACGCCGGCATACGGCTCGGCGAGCGCGTGATGGTCGGACCAAAGGCCACGTTCATCACCGTCGGTCACCCGGTCGATCCTGGGGAGCGACGGGGGTGGCTGAGCGGCGCGCCCATCGATGTGGCGGAGAACGTGTGGATCGGCGCCGGTGCCACGATCCTTCCTGGCGTCAGCATTGGCCGTGATGCCGTGGTCGCCGCCGGCGCGGTCGTGGCCGAAGACGTTCCGCCGGCAAGCCTGGTGACCGGCAGTAAGGCAACCGTGCAGCGAAGGTGGTGACGACCGCTCCGGGGCCACACCGAGCCCCGGACCAAGGGCAGTCATCAACCACATCGGAAGCCGGGCGCCCCTCCCCGAGGCGACCGGCTCCGGTCCGGCGGCATCATCGCCGCGGCCCCCCGCCCTCCGCTCCGGTCACGACGGGCAGCTCCGAAGGCAGCCCCCACTCGCTCCAGGACCCGTCGTACACGGCCAGCTCTCGGTACCCCGCCAGCTCGGCCCCCAGCGTCAGCACGCAGGCGGTGACGCCCGATCCGCAGCTGAAGAACAGCCGCTCCCGCTCCCCGGCGAGGGCGGTGAACGCGTCGCGCAGCTCCTTTGCCGGGCGCATCCGGCCGTCGCGCTGGATCTCACCGAAGGGCAGATTGACCGCCCCCGGCATATGGCCGGCGCGCAGCCCCGGTCGTGGCTCGGCGACCGCGCCGGAGAACCGCTCCCTGGAGCGGGCGTCGAAGACGGCCGCGGCGGGGTCGGCCAGGGCCGCCGCCACCTCGTCGCTGCCGACGAGGTGCCCCGCGCGCGGCCGAGCGGTGAAGTCGCCGCGCGCCACGGCGGGCGCGGGCCCGGCGTTCTCCAGCGGCAGCCCGGCGTCGGTCCAGGCGGGCAGGCCGCCGTCGAGCACCGCGGCCCGGTCGAAGCCCATCGCGCGCAGCATCCACCAGGCGCGCGCGCTGGAGTAGATGCCCGCGCCGTCGTAGACGACGACGGTGTCGGTGTCGTCGACGCCGAGGGAGCGCAGCTCCTCGGTGAACCGGTCGGCGTCGGGCATCGTGTGGGGCAGAGGTCCCAGGTGGTCGGACAGCGCCCCGTCGATGTCGAAGGGCCGCGTTCCCGGAATCCGCTGTTCGGAGCCCCGGTGCGCGCCCACCGAGGCATCGAGGACCACCATCCCGCGCTCGCCCAGCCGCGCCGCGAGCCAGTCGGCCCCGACCAGCGGGCCGGGAAGCGGGCCTGCAAGGTCTTCCCGGCTCGGGTACGCCGATATATCGTCGCCCACGTCTGCTCCAGGTCCAGGTCCAGGTATGAGGGCCACTCGGCCCGAACGGTGCGGCGGTCACAAGATCGCAGCGGCCCTCGACCGGTGTCAACAGCGGTTCCATCGCCCCGGCCCACATTTGCCGGTCGGCCCACGTGGCTGATCAACGCCACGGCCCCGGTCGGCGGACTCCCCGACGACGCCTCCTGCGCCCGGGGCCGGTACCTTCCTGAATCAGGGCGACTACGCGCCCGACCCGAGTGGAAACGCGAGGCCAGAGCCAGTGGAGACGCAAGGCGGAATCACCGTGCAGCGAGCCCTTGAGCTGCCGGGGCTGCGCAGCGGGCTCCCGGAGGTGGTGGCCGGCGCGGACCGGCTGAACCGTACGGTGCGCTGGGTGCACGCGGGCGAGGTCCCGAACATCGCATCGCTGCTCAAGGGCGGTGAGCTGCTGCTCACCACGGGTCTGGGGCTCGGCACCCGCCCCGCCGAGCAGCGCGCCTTCGTCCGCAGGCTCGCCGACCGCGGGATCGCCGCCCTGGTGGTGGAGCTCGGACCGCGCTTCAGCAGGCTGCCCGCATCGATCGTGGACGCCGCCCGCGCGGCCGGTCTGCCGCTGGTGCAGCTGCACCGCGAGGTGCCGTTCGTGACGGTGACCGAGGAGATCCACACCGAGATCGTCAACGGTCACTACGCGCTGCTGCGACAGGCCGAGGATGTGCACCGGCGGTGTACGGAGGCGTTGCTCGGCGGCGGTGGGGTGCCGCAGGTACTGGGCATCCTGGCGGACTTCACAGCCAACCCGGTCTTCCTGGAGACGGCGGACGGCCAGCTGCTGTACGCGGCGGGCCCCCGGTCCGGCCCGGTGTCCGTCGATCCGCTCCAGGTGTGGGACGGGATGCGCGGCGACCGGGCGGCCCGTGAGACACCGCCCACTGGTTCGGTGCTGGTGGATGTGCCGGGCGGCGGCCCTGGAACCGGTTCGGTACGGGCCAGGCTGGTGCTGCTGGCCGTGGCCGGGCCGCTGATGACGGTGCACCGGATGGCGGCGGAACGGGCGGCGGACATTCTCGCCGTCGTGCTGATGCAGGCCCGCCAGGAGGAGGAGCTCGCCGCGCGCGGCCGGGGCGACTTCCTGACGGATCTCGCCGAGGGCCGGATCACGCCGGAGGACGCGCCGGCGCAGGCCCGCGTACTGGGCTTCAAACCGGGTGAGATGCCGCTGCTGCCGGTGGTCATGCGGCTGGCTCCCGAGCTGTCCGTGTCGGGGAACTGGGCGCTGCTGGCGCGGGCGGTGCTGGAGGAGCTCTCGTCGGTGGGGGTGCCGGTGCTGCTCGGTGTGCGGCCCGTGGAGGGCCGGGTTCCGGTGCTGTTGGGGCTGCGGTCCGAGACGGAGCGCACGGCGGTCGCGGACCGGGTCGCGGCGGCGCTGCGGGCGGGTGTGGAGCGGGCCGGTCTGGAGCGGGCCGGATCGCATCCGCCGGTCGTGGTGGTGGGCGTGGCGGGCGGCTGGGCGGCTGCCGGCGCGGGGCTGCGGCACGCCGCGGAGACGGCGACGGCCGCACACGGCCTCAGCGACCGGCCCTGGTACGACGCCCGGCGCCTGGACATCGATCTGCTGCTGTGGCGGCTGCGGGACCATCCGGATCTTGCGGCGTTCGTGGACCGGGCGATCGGTCCGCTGCGCGATCACGACCGCACCTCTCGCCCTCCGCTGCTGCCGACACTGGAGACGTATCTGGCCCACGCGGGCCGCAAGGCGGAGACGGCACGCGAACTGCATCTGAACCGTCAGACGCTGTACAACCGGCTGGCCCGCATCGGCGAACTGCTCGGCACCGACCTGGACGACCCCCAGGCGGTCCTGGCCCTGAGCCTGGCCCTCCGGGCCCGCCGCCACACGTCGTAGCTCCGGGCCCGTCCGACGAGCAGCCGCTCACCGCGCCCGCGCCACCGCCAAGGGCTTCGTCAACTCGTCGTAGATGCTGAGGACTTGAGCGATCGTGTCGTCCTCCGTCGGCCAACTCGCGGCCTGTGCATGCCCCGCGGCCACCAGCTCCGCGCGCCGCTCCGGATTGCCGAGCAGCCTGCCCACCACTCGCGCGAGCGCCTCCGCGTTCCCGTACGGTACGAGCTCCGCCCCGTCCCCCACGAGTTCGGGCACCCCTCCGACCGCGGTGGCGACCAGCGGAACGCCGAGCCGCAGCGCCCCCTGGGCCAGCACCGAACGCGCCTCCCATCGACTGGACAGCACGGCCAGATCGGCGGCGGCGAGAAGTTCCGCGATGTCGTCGCGGCTGCCGATGAGCCGGACGGGCAGCTCCTCGTCCCTGATCCGGCGCTGCAGAGCGGCCCGTTCCCGCCCCTCCCCCACGATGATCAGCATGGGTACGGGGTCGAGTTCACGCCATATCCGTGCGGCGTCGAGCAGCATGTCGTACCCGTGATGCGACACGAGACTTCCGTACGAGACGATCAACGGCCGTTCCGCCACACCGAGTTCGGCCCGCGCCTTGCCTTCGTGGATGTCGGCCGGCACGTGCGGTACGGGGGCGGAGACCGGCGAGAGCCGGGCATCGCGCGCTCCTCGATGCCGCGCCCGGTCGACCAGGTCCGATGTCGTACCGAGCACAACTGCCGCCGCACGGGCGGCCCTTTTCTCCATCAGATGAAGCAGCCGGCTGCGGGCGCCCTCGGCGTGGGCGCGAGCATGCCAGGTGACGACCAGTGGGATACGGCGGCCGCCGAGCGCAAGAGCGGCGCGCACGGCGGCGTGCAGACCGTGCGCGTGGACCACGTCCGCCGTCAGGCAGGCGGTACGCAGCGCGGCGACGGCGGCGGGATCACTGCGCCGCGGTACGGGGGTGAACCGGGCACCCGTACCGGAGAAGTCGTAGGCGTGGTCCAGTTCGGCCGGGGCGCAGACGGTGACGTGCACGCCCCTCGCCACCAGCCCTGCGGTCAGCGAGCTGACGTGGGCACTGCTGCCCGCACTGCCGCCGCCCAGGACTTGGACCGTACGCAGCTGTGACACGTTGAATGGCTCCCGGGGCTCCCGAGTGGGCGGTGATGGCACCGACCAGGATGCCAGTCCGTACGCACGTTCCGGCACAGTTGAGCCGCCGTCCCGCTGCATACAACAGCAACCGGCCGCGACGTACCACTCGGACGGGTGACGAGGCGGCGCGATGTTGCCGCGTCCGTGGCCCCTGTCAGCGGTCCGGCAGCATGTGGGCGAGTCGGCTGACCCGGTCCCCGTACACCGTCGCCGCGACAAGCCCCGCCGCATGGGCGACGAGCCCGGCCCGGCCGCGGCCCGCGACGACGGCGACACCGAGTGCGGCGCCCAGGGCATGGGCCCCGGTGTCCCCGATCATGGTGCGCTCCCCCAGGTCGTCGGCGACGAGGGCTGCCACGGCTCCCATCGGCGCGGCGGCGAGTGCGCCCCCCGGCAGGCCCGGGGCCCCGAGGGCGAGCACGGTGGCGGCGGCCGCGGCGGGCCGTACATCCATGAGATTGACGAGGTGCGCACTTCCGGCGATCACAACGCCGGCGAGGACCCGGTCGACGGGCAGCTCCTTGAGCAGCGCACCGGCCGCCAGCCCGGCAGTCCCGATCCCGAAGAGCTTCACCGCACCGCTGGTCACCTCGCCGTTCCGCAGCGCACCCAGGTGGGCACGGAACCTGCGGCGCGGATCGTCCGCACCGACGAGGTCGTCGTACACACCGCAGCCGCCGGCCGCGAGTACGGCGGCGTACCGGGTTCGCGCAGGCAGTGGGAGGATGGTGGTTCCGGCTGTGGCTCCGAGGGCGACGGCCAGGCCCGCATACAGATCGACGGTACGGCCCGCGTAGTTGGTGCGCTGCCAGCGCCTGCGCGGCCGGGCCCGCAGCGCCCGGTACACACCCGCCGCGACGGCGGCGGCAGCAGCACCGGACACTGCGGCTTTGCTGAACACTGCTCCCATGCGGGACAGGCTACGCAGCAGTCCGCCGGGACCGTCCGGCGGCCGTTCTGTCCGCACATCGCCGGGCGGGCTTGGATGACCAGCCCGCCCGGACACTGAGCACGAACACGCGCCCGGCGGCCGAAGCCCCCGCTACCCGTCCGCCCGCGCCGCGGCCAGCAGCTCCTCCGCATGGGCCCGCGCCGTCTGCGAGTCCTCCTGTCCCGCGAGCATCCTGGACAGCTCCCGTACCCGGTCCTCGCCCTCCAGGACCGTGACCCCGCTGCTGGTCACCGCCCCGTCGACGGTCTTCTCGACCAGCAACTGCCGGTCGGCGAAGGCCGCCACCTGCGGCAGGTGCGTGACGACGACCACCTGCGCGGACCTGGCGAGCTTCGCGAGCCGCCGCCCGACCTCGACAGCCGCCTTGCCGCCGACGCCCGCGTCGACCTCGTCGAAGAGGTACGTGGGTACGGGATCGGAGCCGGCGAACACCACCTCGACGGCGAGCATCACCCGGGACAGCTCACCGCCGGACGCGCCCTTGGCGATCGGCCGCGGCTGGGCGCCGGGGTGCGGGGCCAGCAGAAGCTCGACCTCGTCGGCGCCGGACGGCCCGTAGACCACACTCCGCCCGTCGATCTCGATGCCGGACGCCTCGTCGGCCGCCCCGGTCTGCCGGATGTCGAAGGAGACCCGGGCGTGCGGCATGGCAAGGGATGCCAGCTCCGCGGTCACCGCCTCGGCGAAGCGCTCCGCCGCCCCCGTACGTGCGTCGGTCAACGCCTGCCCGAGGCCGGAGAGTTCGCCGCGCAGCGCGTCGCGCTCCGCCGTCAGCTCGCCGATGCGGTCGTCGTCGCCCTCCAGCTCGGTCAGCCGGGCGGCCCCTTCCTCGGCCCAGGCAAGCACGGCGGTGATGTCCTCGCCGTACTTGCGGGTGAGTCCGGTGAGCGCGGCTCGCCGCTCCTCCACCGCGGCGAGCCGCAGCGGATCGGCGTCCAGCTGGTCGGCGTACCCGGCCAGTTCGCCCGCCACATCGGCGAGCAGGATCGAGATCTCGCCGATCCGGTCGGCGAGCGCGGCCAGCGCCGGATCGTGGGCGCGCACGGCGTCCAGGGACCGTCCGGCGGCCCCGACCACGGTCGTCGCGTCGACGCCCTCCGGGTCCTCCGGGTTGCCCGCGAGCGCGGTATGCGCGAGGGCCGCCGCGGAAGCGAGCGCTTCGGCGTGGCCGAGCCGCTCGGCCTCGGCGGCCAGGTCGCCGTCCTCGCCCGCCAGCGGTTCGACCCCGGCGATCTCGCCCAGCCCGAAGCGCAGCAGATCCGCTTCCTGGGCGCGTTCGCGGGCGCGCGTCGTCAGCTCGTCGAGCTCCATGACGACGGCCCGCAGCCGCCGGTAGGCCGCCGCGTACTTGGCGTGCGGCACGGCGACACCGTCGCCCGCGTACCGGTCGAGGGCCTGCCGCTGCCGCGCGGGCTTGAGCAGCCCCTGCTGGTCGGTCTGGCCGTGCACGGCGACGAGTTCGTCGGCGAGTTCGGCGAGCACCCCCACCGGCACGGATCTGCCGCCGAGATGCGCCCGGGAACGCCCCTCCGCGGAGACGGTACGGCTGATCAACAGCGCGCCGTCGTCGAATTCGGCCCCGGCCTCCTCGGCCCGCAGGGCCACGGCGTCGCCCTCGGACACCGTGATCCGCCCCTCGACGACCGCGGTCTTGGCCCCGATCCGTACCAGGGCGGGGTCGGCACGCCCGCCGAGCAACAGCCCCAGGCTCGTGACAACCATGGTCTTGCCCGCGCCGGTCTCACCCGTCACCGCGGTGAAACCGGGTGACAGCTCGACCACCGCGTCGTCGATGACTCCGAGCGACCGTATCCGCATCTCCTCCAACACGGACATGACCTTACGAGGTCCGGGCCCCGATGTGCGACGGGCCCCGCCCCCCGGGGGTCACTCTCCCGTGTGCTCCTGGAGCATTCGCACCGCCTCCGGGGCAATGTCCGCCGGTCAGTGCGGCGCGCCCCGCCACCCCGAGACGGGCAGCGCGAACTTCGCCACCAGCCGGTCCGTGAACGAGGCGTGGTGCAGCCGCGCAAGCCGTACGGGCACCGCACCGCGCCGCACCTCGACCCGCGCCCCCGCGGGCAGCTCCACGGTCCTGCGTCCGTCGCACCACAGCACCCCGTGCGGGGTGTGCTGCTGGACCTCGACGGCGAGCACCGAGGTGGGCGAGGTCACCAGCGGCTTGGCGAACAGCGCATGGGCGCTGATCGGCACCATCAGCAGCGCCTCGACCTCGGGCCAGACGACGGGTCCGCCCGCCGAGAAGGCGTAGGCGGTCGATCCGGTGGGAGTCGCGCAGACGATCCCGTCACAGCCGAACCCGGTCACCGGCCGGCCGTCGATCTCCAGGACGACCTCGAGCATCCGCTCGGGCGACACCTTCTGCACTGCCGCTTCGTTGAGCGCCCAGTCGGTGTGGACGATGTCGCCGTTGCTGTGCACGACGACGTCGAGCGTCATCCGTTCCTCGACCTGGTACGCCCGGGTGACGACCCGGTCGACGACCTTGTCCAGGTCGTCCCGCTCGGCCTCGGCCAGGAAGCCGACCCGGCCGAGGTTGACGCCGAGCATCGGCACCCCGGAGGCGCGGGAGAGTTCGGCGCCGCGCAGCAGCGTCCCGTCCCCGCCGAGCACGATCAGCAGCTCACAGCCGTCCACGGCCCTGGGCGTGGTGTCCGTGACCGTCTCGACGGACGGCGGCAGCGGGAGATCGGCCGCCTCGGTGGCCAGCACCCGTACGCCGAGACCGCTGCGCAGCAGTCCCTGTACGACCAGCTCGGCACTGCGGATCGCGGCCGGGCGGCCGGTGTGTGCCAAAAGAAAGACAGTTCGTGCCGCATTCGTCGTCAACGAGGCCCCTCCGCCACTGCACGGTCGACATCTGCGGGATCCAGCTCAGGTGCTCCGGCCCGCAGCCACAGAAAGTACTCGACATTTCCCGAGGGCCCCGGCAGCGGACTCGCCGTCACGCCCTGCACTCCGAGGCCCAGCGCCCAGGCCCGGCGCGCCACCTCCCGTACCGCTTCGGCCCGCAGCTCGGGGCTACGCACCACGCCGCCGCTGCCGAGCCTCTCCTTGCCGACCTCGAACTGCGGCTTGACCATGAGGACCAGGTCCGCGTCCGGGGCGGCGCAGCGCGCCAGGGCGGGCAGGACCAGCCCCAGCGGGATGAACGACAGATCGCCGACGACCAGGTCCACCGGCTTCCCGTCGATGGCTTCCAGCGTCAACTCCCGCACGTTGGTACGGTCTTTGACGGTGACGCGCTCATCGGACTGGAGCGACCAGGCGAGCTGCCCGTAGCCGACGTCGACGGCGACGACATGACCGGCGCCGGCCCGCAGCAGTACGTCGGTGAAGCCACCGGTCGACGCCCCGGCGTCCAGCGCCCGCCGCCCCTCGACCTTCAGCCCGAGGGGCACGAAGGCGGCGAGGGCGCCGGCGAGCTTGTGCCCGCCGCGCGAGACGTACTCGGGGTCGCTGTCGTCCTTGATCACGACCACCGCGGCGCTGGTCTCGACCTGGGTGGCGGGTTTGGTCGCGGTGTTTCCGCCGACGGTCACCCGCCCCGCGGCGATCAGCTGGCTCGCATGCTCGCGCGAGCGGGCGAGCTTACGGCGTACCAGCTCGGCGTCGAGGCGGCGACGTGCGACTCCTGCCACGTTCGGTTCAGCTCCTGTTGTTGTACGAGGGCACCGGTGCGGGTACCGGTGCGGGTGCGGGCCTGGCGTCCAGCGCGGTCAGCGCATCGCGCAGCCCGCCGTGTACATCCTCGTACACCTCGATATGCCCGTCCGCCAGGAGGTGGTCCGCATCGGCGAGACGCTCCAGCCGTGCATCGACCTCGGCGTTGCCGGTGGGGGTACGCCCGACGCCGAGGGGCGCGGGGGCGGCGGGGTCGAGAGGGGTTGCGGCGGCCGGGACCGCGTCCTTGTCGGACGGGTCTTCCGCCGCGTCCACGGGTGTCGTTCCGGGCGCTGCTCCGGCTGCCGCCCCGGGGCCCGGCATCGAGTCGCTCATGCGGGAAACGCTACCGCGAAGGGCTGCGGTACCGTCGGTCACGATGGCGACCATGGCGGAGTGCCGCAGCGCACTCGACAAACTTTCCGACAACCTCGCGGGGGCCGACGGCGACGTGCGCAGCGCGGCTGCCCTCGACCGCTCGCTGAGCTGCCACATCAAGGACCTCGACATCACCTTCACCGGCCGGCTGGCCAATGGCCGGATCCAGGTCCTGGACACGGTCGACGGCCCGCCCCGGGAAAAGGCGGAGATCCGGCTCGCGATGACCGGCGACGACCTGGTGGCCATGGTGAACGGCGAGCTGAACTTCGCCAGGGCATGGAGCGCGGGCCGGGTCCGCCTGGAGGCCGGCTTCCGCGATCTGCTGAGACTCAGGTCGTTGCTCTAGACCGACCGGCACGTGGGGGGGACGCCGCCCCCACATGTGCAGGTCGGTCCTAGCCACAGGGCGGGTCCGCTTTCCCGGCCCGTCCCGCCACTGAGGGCAGGCCTCCGTTCGGTCAGCCCCCTGCCGGCACCCCTGCGGACGCCTTGACCTGCACGCCCCCCGCGCCGCTCCGCGGCTTGCGTGCGGCCGGTACCACCAACGGCGTTCCGGTCTCCGGGTCGTCGATGACCTGGCAGCGCAGCCCGAAGACCCGCTCCACCAGCTCCGCAGTGACGACCTCGCCGGGCGCCCCCTCGGCGATCACCTCGCCCTCCCGCATCGCGATGAGGTGCGTCGCGTACCGCGCGGCATGATTCAGATCGTGCAGGACGGCCACCAAGGTGCGCCCTTGGGTCTCGTGCAGCTCCGCACAGAGGTCGAGGACATCGATCTGGTGCTGGATGTCGAGGTACGTCGTCGGCTCGTCGAGCAGCAGCAGCGGCGTCTGCTGGGCGAGCGCCATGGCGATCCAGACACGCTGCCGCTGTCCGCCGGACAATTCATCGACATGGCGATCGGCCAGCGCATCGACTCCGGTCGCCGCCATCGATTCCTCGACAATGCGTTCGTCGTCCGGCGACCACTGACGCAGCAGCCCCTGGTGCGGATACCGGCCGCGCCCGACGAGGTCGGCGACGGTGATGCCGTCCGGCGCGATGGAGGACTGCGGCAGCAACCCCAGCATCTTGGCGACCTTCTTGGCCGGCATCCCGTGGATCGTCCGCCCGTCCAGGAGCACCCGCCCGCTGTTCGGCTTCAGCATCCGTGAGAGCGCGCGCAACAGGGTCGACTTGCCGCAGGCGTTGGGGCCGACGATCACCGTGAACGAGTTGTCGGGGATCTCGACCGAGAGATTCTCCGCGATGACCCGCTGGTCGTAGCCGAGGGTCACCGAGTCCGCGGTGAGGCGCTGCATGGTCGTACTCCCGGAGTCGGAGGTGATCGGGTGCGAGGGTCGTCCTTCACCACGAGTGGCGGCCCGGTCCGCGCCCGGTCCCACCCGCCCGGCGGACCGGCCATCCGGACGGCGGCACACCGAGCAGAACAAAGTTAGGTTAGCCTACCCTACTTTGAGCTCGAGCTGCCGGGAGTCGTCTTTCACAGCCCCAGCCTGGCGACCGCCTTCCCCGCGTCCAGCCCGCACGAGCCGTCTCCGGCGTACGACCACGCTGCCCCGCAGAGCGCCCGCAGACCATCGAGTACGTCCCCCTCCCCTTCGAGCACCAGAGCGTCACCGCGCACCGACGCCGTCCAGCCACCGCAGCCGAACCCGTCGCCCGTCCGCGTCACCTCGGGCTGCCCGGTCAGCAGCCCCCGCAGATCCGCGTCCACATACGTCGGCCGGTGCTTCGGCTCGGCGGCCACCAATTGCGCCGCGTCCGTCACCCCGGTCAGCACCAGCAGCGAGTCCACACCGCCGTTGAACGCACCCTCGATGTCCGTGTCCAGCCGGTCCCCGACCACCAGCGGGCGCTCGGCCCCGGTCCGCAGCACAGTCTCCCGGTGCATCGGCGGCAACGGCTTCCCGGCGACCTGCGGCTCGGCCCCGGTCGCGATCCGTACGACCTCCACCGCCGCACCGTTCCCCGGCGCGATCCCCCGGGCACTCGGAATCGTCAGATCCGTGTTGGACGCGAACCACGGCACCCCCCGCGCAATCGCGTACGAGGCCTCGGCGAACCGCCCCCACGTCATATCGGGCCCGCCGTACCCCTGCGCCACCGCGGCCGGCCCGTCGTCCGCCGATTCCACCGGCACCAGACCGCGCTCCCGCAGCGCGACGCGCAGTCCCTCGCCGCCCACCACCAGCACCCGCGCCCCGGCCGGCAACTGATCGGCCATCAGCCTGGCCACCGCCTGCGCCGAGGTGATCACATCGGCGGGCTCGGCCGGAACCCCGAGTTCGGTCAGGTGCTCGGCCACCGCGGCCGGGGTCCGCAGGGCATTGTTGGTCACATACGCCAGGTGCATCCCGCCGTCCCGCGCCGCTCCCAACGAGTCGACGGCGTGGACGATCGCATGACCGCCCGCGTACACAACCCCGTCGAGATCGAGCAGCCCCGTGTCGTAGGCCTCGTTCAGAGCGGTGCTGCTGCCGCTCGGCCTGGTCCTGCTCGCCTGACTCATTCTTTGCGCTCCTCAATCCATACTTCTGTCCCGATCATCGCGCATCCCGGCCGCACACATACGATGCAGAAATGAACACATCAGGTACCGCGGGCCCCGGCCAGGGACTGCGTCTGCTCCCGTTCCGTGGACTGCGGTATGTCCCCGAGCGGGTCGGCAGTCTTGCCGCGGTGACCTCACCGCCGTACGACGTCGTCGTGCGCCCCGACGGGCTGCACCACCTGGAGTCGGCGGATCCGCACAACATCGTCCGGCTGATCCTGCCGCAGGCCGACACGGCCGCGGCCCGCCACACGCAGGCCGCCGAGACTCTGAACCGCTGGCTGGCCGAGGGCATACTCGCTCCCGATCCCGAGCCCACGTTGTACGTCTACGAGCAGCGCAACGCCGGGATCCTGCAACGCGGCATCGTCGGGGCGCTGGCGCTCTCCGCCCCCGCCGACGGCATCGTGCTGCCGCACGAGGACGTGATGGCCCATGTCGTCGAGGACCGGGCCAACCTGATGCGCACCACCGCGGCCCATCTCGAACCGCTGCTGCTCACCTACCGCAGCGAAGGCCACCCGACCGGCGCGACCGCCGTCATCGAACGGACCATCCACCGGACGCCGCTCCTCGCCACCACCACCGAGGACGGCTACAGCCACCGGCTCTGGGGGGTCACTCACCCGGCCGACCGGGCCGAGATCGTGGCCGATCTCGCCAACCACCAGGCCCTGATCGCCGACGGTCACCACCGTTGGGCCACCTACCTCCGCCTCCAGCAGGAGCACACCGCTCCCGGCCCCTGGGACTTCGGCCTGGTCCTCCTCGTCGACACGGCCCGCTATCCGCTGCGTGTCCGCGCCATCCACCGGCTCCTGCACCGCCTCCCGGTAGCCGACGCACTCGCCGCGTTGAACGGCCTCTTCCGCATCCGTGACATCGAGGGCCCGCTCTCCCAAGCCCTGGACGCACACGCCGAGGCGGCTGCAGAAGGCAACGCGTTCCTGCTCGCGGGCGACGGCGGCTTCCACCTTGTCGACCGTCCCGACGTCGACCTGCTGTCCCGTACGATTCCGGCCGACCGCCCGACCGCCTGGCAGACCCTCGACGCGACGGTCCTGCACGCGGCTCTGCTCGACCACGTCTGGCAGATCCCCGACGCCCCGGAGCACATCGCGTACATACACGACACCGCGGCCGTCGTCGAACAGGCCGAACGTCACAACGCCACGGCGGTCCTGATGCATCCAGTACGCGAGGAAATCGTCCGGGATCTCGCCCGACAGGGCGTCACCATGCCCCGCAAGTCGACTTCCTTCGGCCCCAAGCCGGCCACCGGTCTGGTCCTGCGAAGCCTCACCCTGGACTGAACCCCATGGCAACAAAAAAGGGCGGCACCCCTTCCGGAGTGCCGCCCTTCTCATGCCTTACGACTCGGACGTACCGTCCTCGTCCTCGTCCTTGCCGTCGCTCGTGGCGTCATCCGCAGCGGCGGCCGGCGCCTGAGCGGCGTTGTCCTCGTCCTCGTCCTCGTCCTCACTGAGGGCGTCGACGAACTCGACACCGTCCAGCGCGGCAAGCCGGTCCGAGGCATCGGTGGCGCCGTCCTTGTCGGCCTCCAGCGCCTTCCCGAACCACTCACGCGCCTCGTCCTCGCGGCCCGTCGCCAGCAGCGCGTCCGCGTACGCATAGCGCAGTCGCGCAGTCCACGGGTGCACGGCGTTCGAGGCGAGCTCCGAGCTCTGCAGCGTGACGATGGCTGCATCGATCTGGCCCATGTCCCTACGGGCCCCGGCAGCCACCAGACGCATCTCGACCTGACCGGCCTTGTCCAGCTTCTGCACCTCGGGCTCGCCGGCCATGGCCATCGCCCGCTCGGGCCGCCCGAGTCCGCGCTCACAGTCGGCCATGACGGGCCACAGCTCCACGGAACCGGTCATCCGCTTGGCCGCCCGGAACTCCGCCAGCGCTTCCGAGTACTTCTGCGTCGCGTACGCGGCAAACCCGGCCGCCTCACGCACGGCAGCAACCCGCGAGGCCAGCCGCAACGCGATCCTCGAGTACGCGTACGCCTGCTCCGGGTCCTCGTCGATCAGCCGGGCCACCATGACGAGGTTCCTGGCGACATCCTCGGCCAGGGTCTTCGGCAGGCTCATCAGCTCCTGCCGCACGTCCTTGTCGATCTCGTCACCGGTGACGTCGTCAGGAATCGGAAGCCGCTTGATGGGCTCACGGTCCCGGTCGTCCCGCCGCTCGTACCCACCACGATCGTCCCGCTGCCCGCGGTAACCCCCGCCACGGCTGTCGTCGCGCCGGAACCCACCACCGGAGCCACCGCCACGGCTGTCGTCCCGACGGAACCCACCACCACGGCTGTCGTCGTCACGGCGGGGGCCACGCGGCCGGTCATCACGCCGCTCGAACCCACCCGCAGGGCGCCCACCACGGTCGTCATCACGCCGCGGCCCACGGTAGCCACCACGGTCGTCATCACGCCGCGGCCCACGGTAGCCACCACGGTCATCGTCACGCCGCGGCCCACGATCACGATCCCGGTCGCGGTCATCGCGCCGGAACCCACC
>NZ_JBEOVN010000082.1:24644-27826 GCF_040295565.1 Streptomyces sp. NPDC002785
ACAACACAGTGGACGCGAGCAACTGAGGACAAGCCCTCGGCCTATTAGTACCAGTCAGCTCCACCCGTTACCGGGCTTCCACATCTGGCCTATCAACCCAGTCGTCTACTGGGAGCCTTAACCAATCAAGTTGGTGGGAATACTCATCTCGAAGCAGGCTTCCCGCTTAGATGCTTTCAGCGGTTATCCTTTCCGAACGTAGCCAACCAGCCATGCCCTTGGCAGGACAACTGGCACACCAGAGGTTCGTCCGTCCCGGTCCTCTCGTACTAGGGACAGCCCTTCTCAATATTCCTACGCGCGCAGCGGATAGGGACCGAACTGTCTCACGACGTTCTAAACCCAGCTCGCGTACCGCTTTAATGGGCGAACAGCCCAACCCTTGGGACCGACTCCAGCCCCAGGATGCGACGAGCCGACATCGAGGTGCCAAACCATCCCGTCGATATGGACTCTTGGGGAAGATCAGCCTGTTATCCCCGGGGTACCTTTTATCCGTTGAGCGACAGCGCTTCCACAAGCCACTGCCGGATCACTAGTCCCGACTTTCGTCCCTGCTCGACCCGTCGGTCTCACAGTCAAGCTCCCTTGTGCACTTACACTCAACACCTGATTGCCAACCAGGCTGAGGGAACCTTTGGGCGCCTCCGTTACTCTTTAGGAGGCAACCGCCCCAGTTAAACTACCCATCAGACACTGTCCCTGATCCGGATCACGGACCGAGGTTAGACATCCAGCACGACCAGAGTGGTATTTCAACGGCGACTCCACAACCACTGGCGTGGCTGCTTCAAAGTCTCCCACCTATCCTACACAAGCCGAACCGAACACCAATATCAAACTGTAGTAAAGGTCCCGGGGTCTTTCCGTCCTGCTGCGCGAAACGAGCATCTTTACTCGTAGTGCAATTTCACCGGGCCTATGGTTGAGACAGTCGAGAAGTCGTTACGCCATTCGTGCAGGTCGGAACTTACCCGACAAGGAATTTCGCTACCTTAGGATGGTTATAGTTACCACCGCCGTTTACTGGCGCTTAAGTTCTCAGCTTCGCCGACCCGAAAGTCAGCTAACCGGTCCCCTTAACGTTCCAGCACCGGGCAGGCGTCAGTCCGTATACATCGCCTTACGGCTTCGCACGGACCTGTGTTTTTAGTAAACAGTCGCTTCTCGCTGGTCTCTGCGGCCACCCCCAGCTCATGGAGTAAATCCAATCACCGGTGATGGCCCCCCTTCTCCCGAAGTTACGGGGGCATTTTGCCGAGTTCCTTAACCATAGTTCACCCGAACGCCTCGGTATTCTCTACCTGACTACCTGAGTCGGTTTAGGGTACGGGCCGCCATGAAACTCGCTAGAGGCTTTTCTCGACAGCATAGGATCATCCACTTCACCACAATCGGCTCGGCATCAGGTCTCAGCCTTAACGTGTGACGGATTTACCTACCACACGGCCTACACCCTTACCCCGGGACTACCACCGCCCGGGCTGGACTACCTTCCTGCGTCACCCCATCGCTTACCTAGTACAAGTCTGGTTCGTCGGCTCCACCACTACCCTCAACTCCGAAGAGATCGGGCCGGCTTCACGGACTTAGCATCGCCTGATTCAGTATTGGGCGTTTCAAAGCGGGTACCGGAATATCAACCGGTTGTCCATCGACTACGCCTGTCGGCCTCGCCTTAGGTCCCGACTTACCCTGGGCAGATCAGCTTGACCCAGGAACCCTTAGTCAATCGGCGCACACGTTTCTCACGTGTGTATCGCTACTCATGCCTGCATTCTCACTCGTGAACCGTCCACAACTCGCTTCCGCGGCTGCTTCACCCGGCACACGACGCTCCCCTACCCATCCGTACTCCCGTTGGGGATACATGTACGAATGACACGACTTCGGCGGTACGCTTGAGCCCCGCTACATTGTCGGCGCGGAATCACTTGACCAGTGAGCTATTACGCACTCTTTCAAGGGTGGCTGCTTCTAAGCCAACCTCCTGGTTGTCTCTGCGACTCCACATCCTTTCCCACTTAGCGTACGCTTAGGGGCCTTAGTCGATGCTCTGGGCTGTTTCCCTCTCGACCATGGAGCTTATCCCCCACAGTCTCACTGCCGTGCTCTCACTTACCGGCATTCGGAGTTTGGCTAAGGTCAGTAACCCGGTAGGGCCCATCGCCTATCCAGTGCTCTACCTCCGGCAAGAAACACACGACGCTGCACCTAAATGCATTTCGGGGAGAACCAGCTATCACGGAGTTTGATTGGCCTTTCACCCCTAACCACAGGTCATCCCCCAGGTTTTCAACCCTGGTGGGTTCGGTCCTCCACGAAGTCTTACCTCCGCTTCAACCTGCCCATGGCTAGATCACTCCGCTTCGGGTCTTGAGCGTGCTACTAAAACGCCCTATTCGGACTCGCTTTCGCTACGGCTTCCCCACACGGGTTAACCTCGCAACACACCGCAAACTCGCAGGCTCATTCTTCAAAAGGCACGCAGTCACGACTGTTGCTCCGAAGAACAACAGCGACGCTCCCACGGCTTGTAGGCACACGGTTTCAGGTACTATTTCACTCCGCTCCCGCGGTACTTTTCACCATTCCCTCACGGTACTATCCGCTATCGGTCACCAGGGAATATTTAGGCTTAACGGGTGGTCCCGCCAGATTCACACGGGATTTCTCGGGCCCCGTGCTACTTGGGTGTCTCTTAAACGAGCCGTTGATGTTTCAGCTACGGGGGTCTTACCCTCTACGCCGGACCTTTCGCATGTCCTTCGCCTACATCAACGGTTTCTGACTCGTCTCACGGCCGGCAGACCGTGAAAAAGAGATCCCACAACCCCGCATGCGCAACCCCTGCCGGGTATCACACGCATACGGTTTGGCCTGATCCAGTTTCGCTCGCCACTACTCCCGGAATCACGGTTGTTTTCTCTTCCTGAGGGTACTGAGATGTTTCACTTCCCCTCGTTCCCTCCACACTGCCTATGTGTTCAGCAGCGGGTGACAGCCCATGACGACTGCCGGGTTTCCCCATTCGGACACCCCCGGATCAAAGCTCGGTTGACAGCTCCCCGGGGCCTATCGTGGCCTCCCACGTCCTTCATCGGTTCCTGGTGCCAAGGCATCCACCGTGCGCCCTTAAAAACTTGGCCACAGATGCTCGCGTCCACTGTGCAGTTCTCAAA
>NZ_JBEOVN010000083.1:0-29697 GCF_040295565.1 Streptomyces sp. NPDC002785
TGCGGTGGAGCCATGAATCCCACCGCAAGACCGCACGAGCCCGCACCGTCGAGGACCTCATCGCAGCGTAACCAACCGGCCACCCGACAGGCTCTTAGGCGCCCGGAGTGTGTCCCCGCCACGACCACCACCAGGGCCGCGGTCGCGCTGCCCAGCCACATGAGCACCGACACGGACATGCGGTCGAGGACGACTCCGCCCGTCAGGGCACCGATGGCGATGGTCGCCTGGAAGGACGCGGTGAACAGGACCGACGCCGCTTCCGGGGCGTCGGGCGCGGCTCTGGCGAACCAGGTCTGCGAGCAGACCGGCACCGCACCGTAGGCGACACCCCAGACGATCAACAGTGCGACGGCTCCGGCCTCCCACCTGCCCAGGACCGGGAGCAGCGCGACCGCGGTGGCGACCAACCCGGCGGCGGCGGAGATCGTGGCACACAGTCGGCGCGTCACGAGTGCCCCGCCGACGAAGTTGCCGACGATCCCGGCGGCGCCGTAGATCAGCAGGAACACCGTGATCAGCGCCGGACCGGCGTGCGTGACCTGTTCGAGGAAAGGGGTGACATACGTGTACGTGGCGAAGTGGGACAGGACGACGAGGAAGGTGAGGAGCAGTGCGAACCGGGTTCCGGTCCGGCCG
The DNA here is from genome assembly GCF_040295565.1 of Streptomyces sp. NPDC002785. NCBI lineage: Bacteria > Bacillati > Actinomycetota > Actinomycetes > Kitasatosporales > Streptomycetaceae > Streptomyces > Streptomyces sp. NPDC002785. The sequence continues at coordinate 640 of NZ_JBEOVN010000083.1, forward strand.
AGCACGGTACACAGCACGCTCGCGCGGGTGACCTGCGTCGGGGGCAGCGCCGGAATTACCAGGAGCATCAGGGCCAGTACGCCCACGCTCAGCGCTCCCATGACCATGAACGCCGTCCGCCAGCCGGCCAGGCCGCCGATGAATGTACCGACGGGGACGCCGAGCACGGAGCCCAGCGGGACCGCCGAGAAGATCACCGCCGTCGCTCGGCCGACCGACGCCGGGCGGACCAGCCGTCCGGCAAGTCCGACCCCGATGGACCAGAAGCCGCCGATGGTGATCCCGACCATCACCCGGGCGACCAGGACGAGCCGGTAGTCCGTCGCGGCGGCGGTGAGAAAGTCGGCCAGCGCCAGCAGGAGCATGAATGCGCCGAGCATCACGCGCCGGTCGACGCGCGCCGTCGCCACGGTGACCAAGGGGGCGGAGACCGCCGCGAGGAGTCCGGGCATGGTCAGCATCAGGCCCGCCATGCCGTCCGAGACGGCGAAGTCGGAGCCGATCGATGTCAGCAGGCCGATGGGCAGGATCTCGGTGGTGACGATCGAGAAGATGCCAAGCATGACGGAGACGACGGCGAGTCGGCCGCGTAAGGGGGTGCGGGGCCGGGTGGCGGTTCGCTCGATGGGGGTGGTGGCCGCGGTGGTCATGACGAGTGCCGTCCTGTGCTCGGTGACGCGAGGGCTGTTCGCCCCAGTTCACAAGCGCTGGTGGACGGTGTCCGGCAGGTTCGCGACGTCAACGATGCCCGCTCGGGGTGATGTCGTGTTTCCGCTGGAGAACGGCGAAGGCCGTCGCTCCCGAGCGGGGGAGTGACGGCCTTCGCCGTGCGCCGAGAAGGCGCTTGTGAATCCGAGAACTCAGCGAACCCGGTGACTCAGAGAACGCGGACCGCGCCCGACGGCGGGTCGTAGGACAGCGGACGCTGCACCACACCGGTGCCGGAGTTCTGCGCACCGACGAACTCGCCGCCGCCCACGTAGACCCCGACGTGGTACGCACTGCCCGCGCCGCCCCAGTACAGGATGTCGCCCGGCTGGAGGTTGCTCAGGGAGACCTGGGTGCCCGCGGTGGACTGGGCCTGCGAGACGCGCGGCAGGTCGACGCCGATCGAGCGGAACGCGGCCTGGACGAGGCCGGAGCAGTCCCACGAGTTGGGGCCGGTGCCGCCGGGCACGTACGCGTCGCCGACCTGGGCCTTCGCGAAGGCGATGACGGACGCTGCGGAGCCGGTCGCGCTCGACGAAGAGGAAGAGGAGGACGGGGCCGACGTCGAGGCCACGGCGTTGGAGCCGGAGGCCGTGCTGAGCGTCGTACGGGCCTCGGTGCGGGAAGCGCGCTCGGCGGCCTCCGCCTTGGCCTTGGCTGCCGCCTCCGCCTTCTTCTTGGCCTCTGCCTTGCGGACCGCCTCGGCCTTGGCCTTCTTGGCGGCCTTGGCCGCGGTGGCGGCTGCGGCGTCCTCCTGGGCCTGCGTCTGCAGGTCCTGGGCGACCTGCTGCGTGGCCTGAGCGGACGCGGCGACGGCGGTGGAGAGCCCGGCGGTGATGGTGGGCATCTCGATGGTCTGGGTCACCGGCTCGGCCTGGGCCGGACCGGCAGCGCCTGCGACCGCGATGGTGCTGAGGACGCCACCGGCAACTCCGGCCCGCAGCGCCGTCTTCGGCGCGTTTCGGCGGGGCTTCCGGTGGCTGGGTATGTGAGCGGTGTGGGACATGGGTACTAGCGCTATCAGGGCCTCGGGGCTCCCATCAAGAAACGTGTGTTGCGACACAGTTACGTCCGGAATCTGTGAATCCGCTTTCTGGTGGCCTTTATTGACGCCGTAACGGGCAAATCGGGCACGTGTAATCACCGCTGTGATCACGGGCTTTCGGTAATTCGCCCGAATTGCCCGTCACTTACCATCCGCTCGCACCGATGGCCAAGCCCGCTTTTATTGGAACCTCACCGGGGTGACGCAGGTCACATGGTGGTCGCCGCGTGATGGACGCGTGGGTGGCTCGGGCGCGAGGCCGGGGCGGATCGTCGGCCGGCCGGCCTTTCGCTCGGAAGATCGTGATTGCGGCTACGCGTCCACTTCGCTCGACGTGAGCCCCTCGCGCGGGTGAGTCCGAAATGGGGTGGATCTCCATATCACGTATCCCTGTCCATTGCTAATTTGCGCATAGAGGCGTCTGATTGTTAATGCAAGACCGCGTTGACCAGCGACAACAGCATCAGATGTCACGTCTCGTGACCGTCCGGCCCCTTTGCGTGTGAAGATCAGCCCTGATCCGGCTTCATGATCATTCGCCGGGTGGCAGAGATCACAAACTCGGTGTACTACCCCGTGTCGCAGATCACAGGATGGCGGGCATAGGATGCGGGGCAGTCGGGCTTGTGAACTGCCTCACATGTGCACGATCTTGGTGGGGTGGCGAGCCGAATCGCCCGATGCGGTCCAACGGTCAAGGACGACTGGAAGGAGCGAGGAGCGTGAATGCCTACGCGCCCATCCTCGTGCTCGGCGCCCTCGGGGCAGGGTTTGCGATCTTCTCCGTGGTCATGGCCACGCTTATCGGCCCAAAGCGGTACAACCGAGCAAAGCTCGAAGCGTACGAGTGCGGTATCGAACCCACCCCCACTCCAGCCGGAGGCGGCCGTTTCCCCATCAAGTACTACCTGACGGCGATGCTCTTCATCGTCTTCGACATCGAGATCGTCTTCCTCTATCCCTGGGCGGTCACCTTCGACGCCCTGGGGATCTTCGGGCTCGTGGAGATGCTGCTCTTCGTGCTCACCGTCTTCGTCGCCTACGCATATGTATGGCGTCGCGGCGGCCTGGAATGGGACTGAGGGGCTGAGGGGCACACCATGGGACTCGAAGAGAAGCTGCCCAGCGGCTTCGTGCTGACCACTGTCGAGCAGGCCGCCGGCTGGGTGCGGAAGTCCTCCGTCTTCCCCGCCACCTTCGGCCTCGCCTGCTGCGCCATCGAGATGATGACGACCGGAGCCGGGCGCTACGACCTGGCCCGTTTCGGCATGGAGGTCTTCCGCGGATCGCCGCGGCAGGCGGATCTGATGATCGTGGCAGGGCGGGTCAGCCAGAAGATGGCGCCCGTTCTGCGGCAGGTCTACGACCAGATGCCGAACCCCAAGTGGGTTATCTCCATGGGGGTTTGCGCATCATCGGGTGGGATGTTCAACAATTACGCCATTGTTCAGGGTGTTGATCACATTGTCCCGGTTGATATCTATCTGCCGGGCTGCCCGCCGCGGCCCGAGATGCTGATGGACGCGATCCTCAAGCTCCACCAGAAGATCCAGAGCTCCAAGCTCGGGGTCAACGCCGAGGAGGCCGCCCGCGAGGCGGAGGACGCGGCGCTCAAGGCACTGCCCCTGATCGAGATGAAGGGGCTCCTGCGGTGAGTGAGAACCAGAACCACGACGAGCAGAACAACAACGGCGTGCCCGCACCGCGCGACGAGACCGGCGAGGTCATCGGCGTACGCAAGGGCATGTTCGGCGCCAACAACGGCGGCGACACCTCCGGCTACGGCGGCCTCGTCCGCACGGTGACGCTGCCGGGCGCCACGTCCCGCCCGTACGGCGGCTGGTTCGACGAAGTGGCCGACGAGCTCGAGGGGGCCCTGGAGGAACAGGACCTGCTTCCCGCCAACGCCATCGAGAAGACCGTCGTCGACCGCGGCGAGCTCACCTTCCACATCGCCCGCGAGCACCTCGTCCGGGTCGCCCGGACCCTGCGCGACGACCCGGCGCTGCGCTTCGAGCTCTGTACGGGGGTGAGCGGCGTCCACTTCCTCGGCGACAAGGGCCGTGAGCTGCACGCCGTCTACCACCTGCGCTCGATCACGCACGGCCGGCTGATCCGGCTGGAGGTGTCGGCCCCGGACAGCGACCCGCACATCCCGTCCCTCGTCGAGGTCTACCCGACGAACGACTGGCACGAGCGCGAGACCTACGACTTCTTCGGGCTCATCTTCGACGGGCACCCGGCCCTCACCCGAATCATGATGCCGGACGACTGGCAGGGCTTCCCGCAGCGCAAGGACTATCCGCTCGGCGGCATCGCCGTCGAGTACAAGGGCGCCCAGATCCCGGCTCCGGACCAGCGGAGGTCGTACTCCTGATGACTACTCCCCATGCAACGCCTCGCGCCACGACCGAGGGGACTGTATATACAGTCACCGGTGGCGACTGGGACGAGGTCGTCGAGTCGGCGGTCAAGTCCGACGACGAGCGCATCATCGTCAACATGGGCCCCCAGCACCCGTCCACGCACGGAGTGCTGCGGCTGATCCTGGAGATCGACGGCGAGACCGTCACCGAGGCCCGCTGCGGCATCGGCTACCTCCACACCGGCATCGAGAAGAACCTCGAATTCCGGAACTGGACCCAGGGCACCACCTTCGTGACGCGCATGGACTATCTGACGCCGTTCTTCAACGAGGCGGCGTACTGCCTGGGCGTCGAGAAGCTCCTCGGCATCGAGGACCAGATCCCCGACCGGGCCACCATCCTGCGCGTGCTCCTGATGGAGCTCAACCGGATCTCCTCGCATCTGGTGTGCATCGCCACCGGCGGCATGGAGCTCGGCGCCACCACGATCATGATCTATGGCTTCCGCGATCGTGAACTCGTTCTCGATCTCTTCGAGCTGATCACCGGCCTGCGGATGAACCACGCGTTCATCCGGCCCGGCGGACTCGCCCAGGACCTGCCGCCCGGCGCGATCGACCAGCTCCGCGAGTTCGTGAAGACCATGAAGAAGAACCTGCCGGAGTACGACAAGCTCGCCACCGGCAACCCGATCTTCAAGGCCCGCATGCAGGACGTCGGCTATCTCGACCTGACCGGCTGCATGGCACTCGGCGCCACCGGCCCGATCCTGCGCTCCGCCGGACTCCCGCACGACCTGCGCAAGACAGACCCGTACTGCGGATACGAGAACTACGAGTTCGACGTCCCCACCGCCGACAGCTGCGACGCCTACGGCCGCTTCCTCATCCGGCTGGAGGAGATGCGCCAGTCGCTCCGGATCGTCGAGCAGTGCATCGACCGGCTCGCCCCCGGGCCGGTGATGGTCGCCGACAAGAAGATCGCCTGGCCGGCGCAGCTCGCGCTCGGTCCGGACGGGCTCGGCAATTCGCTCGACCACATCAAGAAGATCATGGGCACCTCCATGGAGGCCCTGATCCATCACTTCAAGCTGGTGACCGAGGGCTTCCGCGTCCCGGCCGGGCAGACGTACACCGCGGTCGAGTCGCCCAAGGGCGAGCTCGGCGTGCATGTCGTCTCGGACGGCGGCACCCGCCCCTACCGGGTCCACTTCCGCGACCCGTCCTTCACCAATCTGCAGGCCATGGCGGCGATGTGCGAGGGCGGCCAGGTCGCCGATGTCATCGTCGCCGTCGCGTCCATCGACCCCGTGATGGGAGGCGTCGACCGGTGACCGAAACACGTCAGGAAGTCAGTCTGGGGATGCCGCAGCTCCCCGCGCCCGCCTACCCGGCCGAGGTGCGCGCCAGGCTCGAAGCGGACGCGAAGGAGGTGATCGCCCGCTACCCCGACAGCCGCTCCGCGCTGCTTCCGCTGCTGCACCTGGTGCAGTCGGAGGAGGGGTACGTCTCCCGTACGGGCATGGCGTTCTGCGCCGACCTGCTCGGCCTCACCACCGCCGAGGTCACCGCGGTCGCCACCTTCTACACGATGTACCGGCGCAAGCCCAGCGGCGACTACCAGGTCGGCGTCTGTACCAACACCCTGTGCGCGGTGATGGGCGGCGACGCGATCTTCGACCGGCTCAAGGAGCACCTCGGCGTCGGCAACGACGAGACGACCGAGGACGGCAAGGTCACCCTCGAACACATCGAGTGCAACGCGGCCTGCGACTTCGCTCCCGTGGTGATGGTCAACTGGGAATTCTTCGACAACCAGACGCCCGAGAGCGCGGCGCGCCTGGTCGACGACCTGATCGCCGGGCGCACCGTCGAACCCACCCGCGGCGCGCCCCTGTGCTCGTACAAGGAGACGTCCCGGATCCTGGCCGGCTTCCCCGACGAGCGCCCCGGCGCCGTCGAGGCGTCCGGCGGTGCGGGCCCCGCCTCACTGATCGGCCTCCGGCTGGCCAAGGGCGAGGAACCGCACCCGCGGGTCGTCGCCCCCCGTGGCGAGGCGGCCCGCGGCGGCCGGCCCCACGACCCGTCGCCGTCCGAGCACCTCAGCTCGCACGACGCACCGCAGCAGACCTCGGCCTCCGACCCGGACCACCCGGCCGGGCCCGCAGCTGAGGAGGGTGAGTGATGACGTTGGCAGCCGAGATCAACGAGAACGGGAACGGTGGCAGCCCCGAGAAGCTGCTCGCCCCCGTCCTGTCCGCCTTCTGGGACGAGCCGGAATCCTGGACCCTGGCGACCTACCGGCGCCACGAGGGATACGAGGGGCTGCGCAAGGCCCTCGCCATGTCGCCGGACGAGCTCATCGCCTACGTCAAGGACTCCGGTCTGCGCGGTCGCGGCGGCGCGGGCTTCCCCACCGGGATGAAGTGGCAGTTCATCCCGCAGGGCGATGGCAAACCGCACTATCTGGTGGTCAACGCCGACGAGTCGGAGCCCGGGACCTGCAAGGACATCCCGCTCCTCTTCGCCAATCCGCACTCCCTCATCGAGGGCATCGTGATCGCCTGCTACGCGATCCGTTCCTCGCACGCCTTCATCTATCTGCGTGGTGAAGTCGTCCCCGTACTGCGGCGGTTGCACGAGGCCGTGCGCGAGGCGTACGAGGCGGGCTTCCTCGGGACGAACATCCTGGGCTCGGGGCTCGACCTGGAACTCACCGTGCACGCGGGAGCGGGCGCGTACATCTGTGGTGAGGAGACCGCACTGCTCGACTCGCTCGAAGGGCGACGCGGCCAGCCCCGGCTGCGACCCCCCTTCCCCGCGGTCGCCGGTCTGTACGCCTGCCCCACTGTGGTGAACAACGTCGAGTCCATCGCCTCGGTTCCCGCGATCCTGAACCGGGGCAAGGACTGGTTCAAGTCGATGGGCAGCGAGAAGTCCCCGGGCTTCACGCTGTATTCGCTCAGCGGGCATGTCGCGAGCCCCGGCCAGTACGAGGCCCCGCTCGGCATCACGCTGCGCCAGCTGCTCGACATGAGCGGCGGCATGCGCGCAGGGCACCGGCTGAAGTTCTGGACCCCGGGCGGCTCCTCGACCCCGATGTTCACCGACGAGCACCTCGATGTGCCGCTCGACTACGAGGGTGTCGGCGCCGCCGGTTCCATGCTCGGCACCAAGGCGCTCCAGTGCTTCGACGAGACGACCTGCGTCGTGCGGGCCGTCACCCGCTGGACCGAGTTCTACGCCCATGAGTCCTGCGGCAAGTGCACGCCGTGCCGTGAAGGCACCTACTGGCTGGTCCAGTTGCTCCGTGACATCGAGGCGGGCAAGGGACAGATGGCCGACCTCGACAAGCTGAACGACATCGCCGACAACATCAACGGCAAGTCCTTCTGCGCCCTCGGCGACGGCGCCGCCTCGCCGATCTTCTCCTCGCTGAAGTACTTCCGCGAGGAGTACGAGCAGCACATCACGGGCAGGGGCTGCCCCTTCGATCCCGCCAGGTCGACCGCCTGGGCCGACGACAAGAACGCTCACCAGGGGGTGAACGCATGACAGTCACCACGAGTGCGCCCTCCGGGGGCGGCGAGGCGGCGGTCCCGCCCGAGGACCTTGTCACGCTGACGATCGACGGCATCGAGATCAGCGTGCCCAAGGGCACCCTGGTCATCCGGGCCGCCGAACTCCTCGGCATCGAGATCCCGCGCTTCTGCGACCACCCGCTCCTCGACCCGGCCGGCGCCTGCCGCCAGTGCATCGTCGAGGTCGAGGGCCAGCGCAAGCCGATGGCGTCCTGCACCATCACCTGCACCGACGGCATGGTGGTGAGGTCGCAGCTCACCTCGCCCGTCGCCGAGAAGGCGCAGAAGGGTGTGATGGAGCTGCTGCTCATCAACCACCCGCTCGACTGCCCGGTCTGCGACAAGGGCGGTGAATGCCCGCTGCAGAACCAGGCGATGTCGCACGGCGGCGCCGACTCCCGTTTCGACGGCAAGAAGCGCACGTTCGAGAAGCCCGTCCCGATCTCCACCCAGGTGCTGCTGGACCGCGAGCGGTGCGTGCTCTGCGCGCGCTGCACCCGGTTCTCCAACCAGGTGGCGGGCGACCCGATGATCGAGCTGCTGGAGCGCGGTGCTCTCCAGCAGGTCGGTACGGGCGAGGGCGACCCGTTCGAGTCGTACTTCTCCGGGAACACCATCCAGATCTGCCCGGTCGGGGCGCTGACCTCGGCGGCGTACCGGTTCCGCTCCCGGCCCTTCGACCTGGTGTCGTCGCCGTCGGTGTGCGAGCACTGTGCGGGCGGCTGTGCGACCCGTACCGACCACAGGCGCGGCAAGGTCATGCGGCGGCTCGCCGCCAACGACCCCGAGGTCAACGAGGAGTGGCTCTGCGACAAGGGCCGCTTCGGTTTCCGTTACGCGCAAGCGCGGGACCGGCTCACCACTCCGCTGGTGCGCAACGCGGACGGTGTCCTGGAACCGGCGAGCTGGCCCGAGGCGCTGGCCGCCGCGGCTGCCGGTCTCTCGGCCGCGTACGGCAGGACGGGTGTCCTCACGGGCGGCCGGCTGACCGTCGAGGACGCCTACGCGTACAGCAAGTTCGCCCGGGTCGCGCTGGACACGAACGACGTCGACTTCCGGGCCCGGGTGCACAGCAGCGAGGAGGCCGACTTCCTGGCTGCCCGCGTGGCCGGACGCGGCCGGGATCTCGACGGCGCGGGTGTCACGTACACCTCGCTGGAGAAGGCCCCGACGGTGCTGCTGGTCGGGTTCGAGTCGGAGGAGGAGGCGCCCGGCGTCTTCCTGCGGCTGCGCAAGGCGAACCGTAAACACGGACAGCGCACGTTCGCCGTCGCCTCGCACGCCACGCGCGGCCTCACGAAGGCGGGCGGCACGCTGCTTCCCGCCGCCCCCGGCACCGAGACCGAGTGGCTGGACGCGATCGCGGGCGGCGTCGGACTCGAAGGCGACGGAGCCGCGGCGGCCGAGGCGCTGCGCGGCGAGGGAGCCGTGATCGTGGTCGGTGAGCGACTGGCCGCGGTGCCGGGCGGGCTGACCGCCGCGGTCCGGACAGCCACCGCGACCGGGGCCTCGCTGGTGTGGATTGCGCGCCGGGCCGGCGAGCGCGGTGCGGTGGAGGCGGGCGCGCTTGGGTCGCTGCTGCCCGGCGGCCGTCCGGCGACCGACCCGAGGGCCAGGGACGAGGTGGCGGCCGTCTGGGGCGTCGCCGAACTACCGTCCCGCTTCGGCCGCGACACCGGTCAGATCGTGGAGGCCGCGGCCACCGGCGAACTGGGCGCACTGGTCGTCGCCGGGGTGGAGACCGCGGACCTCCCGGACCCGGCACGGGCCCTGGACGCGCTGGACCGGGTCGGCTTCCTGGTCTCGCTGGAGCTGCGGCCCAGCGAGGTGACCGAGCGGGCCGATGTGGTCTTCCCGGTCGCCGCGGTGGCCGAGAAGTCCGGCACCTTCCTCAACTGGGAGGGCAGGGCGCGGATGTTCGAGGCGGCGCTGAAGCCCGAGCAGATGACGCGGACGCTCGCGCCGACCGATGCCCGGGTGCTGCACATGCTGGCCGACGCGCTCGCCGGCGCCGGAGGCGCTGATGAGCCCAGTCGCTTCGCGCTGCCGGATCTGAAGTCCGTACGCCGTGAGCTGGACCGGCTCGGCGGCTGGAGCGGTACGCACGCCACCGACCCGAACGAGCCGGCGCGGCCGCTGCCCAGGCCCGGCGACGGCGAGGCGGTCCTCGCGGGCCACCGGATGCTGCTCGACCTGGGCCGGCTCCAGGAGGGCGACGACGCACTGGCCGGCACCCGGCACGCCTCGGTCGCCCGGCTCTCCGCCGTCACCGCGGCCGAGACGGGTGTGAAAGACGGCGATCTACTGGCCGTCACGGGCCCCGCGGGCAGCGTCGAACTCCCGTTGAAGGTCACCGACATGCCGGACCGGGTGGTCTGGGTGCCGCTGAACTCCGTCGGGCGGGGCGTCCCGGCCGACACCGGTGCCCAGCCCGGCGGTCTGGTCCGGATCGGTCCCGCCGCACCGGGCACTCCCGACATCACACCGGAGGTGGGGGCGTGACTGCCTTCGCTCAACTGGCCGCGGCACCGCACGGTGCCGTACTCGCCGCCGAGGATCTGTCGATGTTCGGCACCGACCCGTGGTGGCTCGTCGTCATCAAGGCGGTGTTCTGCTTCGCGTTCCTGATGGTGACCGTGCTCTTCTCCATCGTGTGGGAGCGCAAGGTCGTCGCCTGGATGCAGTTGCGCATCGGCCCCAACCGGCACGGCCCCTGGGGCATGCTCCAGTCGCTCGCCGACGGCATCAAGCTGATGCTGAAGGAAGACGTCGTCGTCAAGCGCGCCGACAAGGTCGTGTACGTGCTCGCGCCGATCGTCGCCGCCGTACCGGCGTTCATGGCGATCGCGGTCATCCCGTTCGGCCCGTCCGACGAGGTCTCGATCTTCGGGCACCGTACGGCGATGCAGCTCACCGACCTGCCGATCGCGATGCTCTACGTCCTCGCGGTCGCCTCGGTCGGGATCTACGGCATCGTGCTGGCGGGCTGGTCGTCCGGATCGACCTACCCGCTCCTCGGTGGTCTGCGCTCGTGCGCGCAGATGATCAGTTACGAGATCGCGATGGGCGCCGCGTTCGCCTCGGTCTTCCTCTACTCCGGGTCGATGTCGACCTCGAAGATCGTGGAGGCGCAGCAGGACCGCTGGTTCATCATCCTGCTGCCGGTCTCCTTCATCATCTACATCGTCACGATGGTCGGCGAGACCAACCGGGCCCCGTTCGACATGCCGGAGTCCGAGGGCGACCTGGTCGGCGGCTTCAACACCGAGTACTCGTCGATCAAGTTCGCGATGTTCATGCTCGCCGAGTACGTCAACATGGTCACCGTCTCCGCGGTCTCCACGACCCTGTTCCTGGGCGGCTGGCGGGCCCCGTGGCCGATCAGCACCTTCTGGGAGGGCGCGAACCACGGCTGGTGGCCGATGCTCTGGTTCGTCATCAAGGTCCAGCTGCTGCTGTTCTTCTTCATCTGGCTGCGCGGCACGCTGCCCCGGGTCCGCTACGACCAGCTGATGAAGCTCGGCTGGAAGGTCCTGATCCCGGTCTCCGTGGTCTGGCTGATGCTGGTCGCGACGGTGCGGGCGATGCGCAACGAGGGGTACGACTTCTCGAAGATCGTGCTGTACGTGGCCGGGGCCGTGATCGCGATCCTGCTGATCTCCTTCGTCGCCGACATCTTCCGCGACAAGAAGGACCGGGCCGCCGAGGCGGACGCGGGACCGGAGCCGGCGTTCGACCCGATGGCGGGCGGATTCCCGGTGCCGCCGCTGCCCGGACAGACCCTGCCGCCGGTGCCGCGCCGCAGGCCGCGCAGCGAGCGGGAGCTCGTTGTCAGTGGCGGGTCGGACACTGAGAGTGACGGAAATTCGAGTGACGGAAAGGAGGCTGACGGTGTCTGAGTCATCAGAGCCCTCGGGCGAGAAGTTCCAGAACCCTGTCGCCGGTTTCGGCGTGACCTTCAAGGCCATGTTCAAGAAGCGGCTGACCGAGCAGTATCCGGAAACGCAGAAGGTGACGGCGCCGCGCTTCCACGGCCGGCATCAGCTCAACCGTCACCCGGACGGTCTGGAGAAGTGCGTCGGCTGTGAGCTGTGCGCCTGGGCGTGTCCGGCGGACGCGATCTATGTGGAGGGCGCGGACAACACCGACGAGGAGCGCTACTCCCCGGGTGAGCGCTACGGCCGCGTCTACCAGATCAACTACGCGCGCTGCATTCTCTGCGGACTGTGCATCGAGGCGTGCCCGACCCGGGCGCTGACGATGACCAATGAGTTCGAGCTCGCCAACACCACCCGCGAGAGCCTCATCTACACCAAGGACGAGCTGCTCGCGGGCCTGGAGGAGGGCATGGTCGACACCCCGCACGCGATCTACCCCGGGATGGACGAGCAGGACTACTACCGGGGGCTGGTCAGCGAGGCCGCGCCCGGTACGGAGCGCCAGGCCGCTCTCTCCAACGGCGAGTCCAAGCAGGACGACGGGCACGGATCCGGCTCGGCGCGGGAGGTGGACGCATGACCGGCCTGGCCGCAGCGGCCTCCCAGACCTCGACCGGTGAGGCCTTCCAGTTCTGGGTGCTGGGCACTGTCGCCGTGATCGGCGCGCTGTCCACCGTACTGATGAAAAAGGCCGTGCACAGTGCGCTGAGCCTCGCCGGGACCATGATCGTCCTGGCGGTGTTCTACCTCGCCAACGGTGCCTACTTCCTGGGCGTCGTCCAGATCGTCGTCTACACCGGCGCGATCATGATGCTGTTCCTCTTCGTGGTCATGCTCGTCGGTGTCACGGCGGCCGACTCGCTGAAGGAGACGCTCAAGGGCCAGCGCTGGCTGGCCGCGGGCTGCGGGCTCGGCTTCGGCACCCTGATGATCGCGGGCATCGGCAACGCCTCGCTGAACAGCTTCAACGGGCTCGCCACCGCCAACGCCGAGCACGGCGGAAACGTCGAGGGGCTGGCCAGCCTCATCTTCACCAAGTATGTCTTCGCCTTCGAAATCACCGGCGCCCTGCTGATCACGGCGACGGTCGGCGCGATGGTGCTCACCCACCGGGAACGCACCGAACGGGCCAGGACCCAGCGGGAGATGTCCGAGGAGCGCGTGCGCAGCAAGCAGCTGCCACCGCTGCCCGCCCCCGGTGTCTACGCCCGGCACAACGCCGTGGACATCCCGGGTCTGCTGCCGGACGGCACACCGTCCGGGCTCACCGTCATGCAGACGCTGCGCAGCCGCGGACAGATCCGCGATGTGTCCAAGGAGTCCCTGGACCAGCTCAAGGCGCTGGAGCAGCACTCCGAGGAGCGGCTCGGCCGTGACAACGAAGACGAGGAGGTCGCCAAGTGAATCCGGTCAACTACCTCTATCTCGCCGCCCTGTTGTTCACCATCGGTGCGGCCGGGGTGCTGATCCGGCGGAACGCGATCGTGGTGTTCATGTGCGTGGAACTGATGCTCAACGCCTGCAACCTCGCGTTCGTGACCTTCTCGCGGATGCACGGCAATCTCGATGGCCAGATCGTCGCGTTCTTCACGATGGTTGTCGCCGCCGCCGAGGTCGTGGTCGGGCTCGCGATCATCGTGTCGGTGTTCCGTTCCCGCCACTCGGCCTCGGTCGACGACGCCAGCCTGATGAAGCTGTAAGGGGACGTTGAATCGTGGAGAACCTGATTGCGCTGCTCGTCGCGGCGCCTCTGCTCGGAGCCGCGGTCCTGCTCTGCGGCGGCCGACGGCTGGACCGCGCCGGACACTGGGTCGGCACCCTGCTCGCCGCCGTGTCGTTCGTCATCGGTGTCGTGCTCTTCCTCGACATGCTGGGGAAGGGGGCGGAGGACCGGGCGCTGCACCAGAAGCTGTTCAGCTGGATTCCGGTCGAGGGTTTCCAGGCCGATGTGGCCTTCCAGCTCGACCAGTTGTCGATGACGTTCGTGCTGCTGATCACCGGTGTGGGCACGCTGATCCACATCTACTCGATCGGCTACATGGCGCACGACGAGCGCCGGCGCCGATTCTTCGGCTATCTGAACCTGTTCCTCGCGGCCATGCTGATCCTGGTCATCGCCGACAACTACCTGCTGCTGTACGTCGGGTGGGAGGGCGTCGGTCTGGCGTCGTACCTGCTGATCGGCTTCTGGCAGCACAAGCCCAGCGCGGCCACGGCCGCCAAGAAGGCATTCCTGGTCAACCGGGTCGGCGACATGGGGCTGTCGATCGCGATCATGCTGATGTTCACCACGTTCGGCACCTTCACCTTCGGTCCTGTCCTGGCGGCGACCGGGGAGACGAGCGAGGGCAAGCTGACGGCGATCGGCCTGATGCTGCTGCTCGCGGCCTGCGGCAAGTCGGCCCAGGTGCCGCTGCAGTCCTGGCTCGGTGACGCGATGGAGGGCCCGACCCCGGTCTCGGCCCTCATCCACGCCGCGACCATGGTGACCGCGGGTGTCTACCTCATCGTCCGGTCCGGCGCGATCTTCAACGAGGCGCCGGACGCGCAGCTGGCCGTCGTGGTCGTCGGTGCGGTCACGCTGCTCTTCGGTGCGATCGTCGGTTGCGCGAAGGACGACATCAAGAAGGCCCTCGCCGGGTCGACGATGTCGCAGATCGGCTACATGATCCTGGCCGCCGGGCTCGGCCCGATCGGCTACGTCTTCGCGATCATGCACCTGGTGACGCACGGCTTCTTCAAGGCCGGGCTCTTCCTCGGCGCCGGTTCGGTCATGCACGGCATGAACGACGAGGTCGACATGCGGAAGTTCGGCGGCCTCAGGAAGTACATGCCGGTCACCTTCGTCACCTTCGGCCTCGGATATCTGGCGATCATCGGCTTCCCCGGTCTGTCCGGCTTCTTCTCCAAGGACAAGATCATTGAGGCGGCCTTCGCCAAGGGCGGCACCGAAGGCTGGATCCTCGGCTCGGTGGCCCTGCTGGGCGCCGCGATCACCGCGTTCTACATGACGCGCGTGATGCTGCTGACGTTCTTCGGCGAGAAGCGCTGGCAGCCCGACGCGCAGGGCCATGAGCCGCATCCGCACGAGTCCCCGAAGTCGATGACCATCCCCATGATCATCCTGGCGTTCGGGTCGGTCTTCGCCGGAGGCCTCTTCTCCATCGGCGACCGCTTCCTGAACTGGCTGGAGCCGGTCACCGGACACAGTCACGGACACGCTCCGATCAGCGCCGCTACCGTCACGGCAGCCACCATGGTGGTGCTCGCCATCGGCGTCGCCATCGCCTGGGCGATGTACGGACGGGCGCCGGTGCCGGTCGTCGCCCCGCGCGGCTCGCTGCTCACCCGGGCCGCCCGCCGCGATCTCCTCCAGGACGACTTCAACCATGTGGTCCTGGTCCGCGGCGGCGAGCACCTCACCCGCTCTCTGGTGTACGTCGACCACACCCTGGTCGACGGCGTCGTCAACGGCACGGCCGCCTCGATGGGCGGGCTCTCCGGCCGGCTGCGCAAGCTGCAGAACGGCTACGCCCGCTCCTACGCGGTCTCGATGTTCGGCGGTACGGCCATCGTCATCGCCGCGACCCTGCTGATGAGGGCGGTCTGATCACATGTCCTTTCCCCTCCTGACAGCGACGGCGGCGCTCCCGGCGATCGGTGCGATCGCCACCGCCGCCGTCCCGGCCGCCCGGCGCACCGTCGCCAAATGGCTGGCGCTGCTCTTCTCGCTGGCCACGCTCGTACTGGCGGGCATCGCGCTCGCCCGCTTCGAGCCCGGCGGCGCCCGCTACCAGCTCACCGAATCACACGCTTGGATCGAGGACTTCGGCGTCCGGTACGAACTGGGCGTGGACGGCATCGGGCTGGCGCTCATGGCGCTCACCGCCCTGCTGATCCCCTTCGTCATGCTGGCCGGCTGGCACGACGCCGACCCCCTGGAAACCACGTCCTCGCGCTGGCGGCCCACGCAGGGCTTCTTCGCCCTGATTCTGATGGTCGAAGCGATGGTGATCCTCTCCTTCGAGGCCACCGACGTCTTCCTCTTCTACATCCTCTTCGAAGCCATGCTCATCCCGATGTACTTCCTCATCGGCGGCTTCGGGGACCGGGCACACACCGGCAGCGACGAGAACGCGGCGGCGCAACGCTCGTACGCCGCCGTCAAGTTCCTCCTCTACAACCTGGTCGGCGGCCTGATCATGCTGGCCGCCGTGATCGGCCTGTACGTGGTCGCGGGGACGTTCTCGCTGTCCGAGATCGCCGAGGCCCGGGCAAGCGGCTCGTTCTCCATGGCGACCAGCACGGAGCGCTGGCTGTTTCTCGGGTTCTTCTTCGCCTTCGCGGTGAAGGCTCCGCTGTGGCCGCTGCACACCTGGCTGCCCAACGCCATGGGCGAGGCGACCTCCCCGGTCGCCGTCCTGATCACCGCGGTCGTCGACAAGGTCGGCACTTTCGCGATGCTCCGCTTCTGCCTTCAGCTCTTCCCGGAGGCCAGCAAGTGGGCGACGCCGGTGATCGTCGTCCTGGCGCTGATCAGCATCGTGTACGGGGCGCTGCTCGCCGTCGGCCAGCGCGACATCAAGCGGCTGATCGCCTACGCGTCGATCTCGCACTTCGGCTTCATCATCCTGGGCATCTTCGCGATGACCAGCCAGGGCCAGTCGGGCGCCACGCTCTACATGGTCAACCACGGGATCTCCACCGCCGCGCTGATGCTGGTGGCGGGCTTCCTGATCACCCGGCGCGGTTCGCGGCTCATCGCCGACTACGGCGGGGTGCAGAAGGTGGCGCCCATCCTGGCAGGCACCTTCCTGATCGGCGGTCTGGCCACCCTGTCGCTGCCAGGGCTCGCTCCGTTCGTCAGTGAATTCCTGGTCCTGGTCGGCGCGTTCAGCGCGTATCCGGCGGCGGGCATCATCGCCACGACCGGCATCGTGCTCGCCGCGCTCTATGTCCTCGTCCTCTACCAGCGGACGATGACGGGTCCGGTGAAGGCCGAGGTCCAGGGCATGGCGGACCTCAAGGTCCGGGAGCTGGTGGTGGTGCTCCCGCTGATCGCGCTGCTGCTCTTCCTGGGGGTCTATCCGAAGCCGCTGACGGAGATCGTCAACCCGGCGGTGCAGCACACCATGTCGGACGTCCAGAAGAAGGACCCCCAGCCTGAGGTGGAGGCCGCCAAGTGAGCGCAACAGATGTCCACAGCCTGTGGACAATGGCGGGCGGAGTGACATCGGCCGTCCCGGCCGAGAAGTTCAAGGCACCGGTCATCGAGTATGCCCAGCTGACCCCGGTCCTCATTGTGATCGGTGTCGCCGTCGTGGGCGTACTCGTCGAGGCCTTCGTGCCGCGCCGGGCCCGGTACTACACGCAGGTCTTCCTGACGGTCGTCGCCCTTGCCGCCGCCTTCGCCGCGGTCATCGGCCTGGCGGCCGGGGGGTACGGCACGACGAAGGCGCACATCGCCGCGATGGGCGCCATCGCGATCGACGGGCCGACGCTCTTCCTGCAGGGCACCATCCTGCTGACCTCGCTGGTCGCCGTCTTCACCTTCGCCGAGCGGCGGCTCGACCCCGCCGCGCACGGCAACCACGTCGACTCGTTCGCCGCACAGGCCGCTTCGGTCCCCGGCAGCGACAGCGAGAAGGCCGCGGTCAGGGCCGGGTTCACCACCACCGAGGTCTTCCCGCTGGTCCTCTTCTCGGTGGCCGGCATGCTGGTCTTCCCGGCGGCCAACGATCTGCTGACACTCTTCGTGGCCCTGGAGGTCTTCTCCCTCCCGCTCTACCTCCTGTGCGCCGTCGCCCGCCGCAAGCGGCTGATGTCGCAGGAGGCCGCGGTGAAGTACTTCCTGCTCGGCGCCTTCTCGTCGGCGTTCCTGCTCTTCGGGATCGCCCTGCTGTACGGGTACGCGGGCTCCCTCTCGTACGCCACCGTCGCGAACGTGGTCGACGGCTCCGTCACCCGGATCGCCCCGGCGCTCGCCGACACCATGGGCAACGACGCGCTGCTCCTGATCGGCGGGGCGATGATCCTGACCGGTCTGCTCTTCAAGGTCGGCGCCGTCCCGTTCCACATGTGGACCCCGGACGTCTACCAGGGCGCCCCGACCCCGGTCACCGGTTTCATGGCCGCGGCCACCAAGGTCGCCGCGTTCGGTGCGCTGCTGCGTCTGCTGTACGTGGTGCTGCCGGGCCTCGCCTGGGACTGGCGGCCGGTCATGTGGGCCGTCGCGATCGTCACGATGCTGGGCGGTGCGATCGTCGCCATCACCCAGACCGACATCAAGCGGCTGCTCGCCTACTCCTCGATCGCACACGCCGGCTTCATCCTCGCCGGTGTCATCGCGACCACACCGGAAGGCATCTCGTCGGTCCTCTTCTACCTGGGCGCGTACTCCTTCGTGACGGTCGGCGCGTTCGCCGTCGTCACCCTGGTGCGCGACGCGGGCGGCGAGGCGACGCATCTGTCGAAGTGGGCCGGGCTGGGCCAGCGCTCGCCGCTGGTCGCCGCGGTCTTCGCGGTATTCCTGCTGGCATTCGCCGGTATCCCGCTCACCTCCGGGTTCTCCGGAAAGTTCGCCGTCTTCAAGGCTGCGGCGGACGGCGGTGCGGGCGGCCTGGTCGTCGTCGGTGTGATCTCGTCGGCGATCGCCGCGTTCTTCTACATCCGGGTCATCGTGCTGATGTTCTTCAGCGAGCCGAAGGCGGACGGCCCGACGGTCGCCGTGCCGTCCCCGCTCACGATGACGACGATCGCGGTCGGTGTCGCGGTCACGCTGGTGCTGGGCCTGGCCCCGCAGTACTTCCTGGACCTGGCGAGCCAGGCGGGAGTGTTCGTGAGGTAGCGCACACGCACACGATGGGGACCGCGCCGGACGGGCTTGAGAAGTCAAGCCCGTCCGGCGTTGTCGTAGGCGGCGCCTATCGTGGCAGGGGACGGCGGCAGGACAGAACGGCACGACTTCGGGGGACAAGAGCGATGGGCGCGACGGGCGGGACCATGAATGTGACCGAGAGCGACGCGCGGCAGACGCTGCACCGGGTGTTCGGGTACGAGGAATTCCGCGGCGAGCAGGAAGCGATCGTCGACCATGTGGTGGCGGGCGGGGACGCCGTCGTACTCATGCCGACCGGTGGCGGAAAGTCCCTCTGCTACCAGATCCCGGCCCTGGTCAGAGCCGGTACGGGCATCGTCATCTCGCCCCTGATCGCCCTGATGCAGGACCAGGTGGACGCGCTGCGGGCACTCGGGGTGCGGGCCGGCTTCATCAACTCCACGCAGGACTTCGACGAGCGCCGCTCGATGGAGGCCCAGTTCGTCGCCGGAGAGCTCGACGTGCTCTATCTGGCCCCGGAGCGGCTCCGCCTGGACACCACGCTCGGTCTGCTCTCGCGCGGCGAGATCTCCGTCTTCGCGATCGACGAGGCGCACTGCGTGGCCCAGTGGGGCCACGACTTCCGCCCGGACTATCTGGCCCTCTCCGTCCTCGGCGAGCGCTGGCCCGACGTACCGCGCATCGCCCTGACGGCGACCGCGACCGACGCCACGCACCAGGAGATCACCCAGCGCCTGGGCATGCCCGACGCGAAGCACTTCGTCGCCAGTTTCGACCGGCCCAACATTCAGTACCGGATCCTGCCGAAGGCCGACCCGAAGAAGCAGCTGCTCTCCTTCCTCAAGGAGGAGCACACCGGGGACGCGGGCATCGTCTACTGCCTCTCGCGCAACTCGACCGAGAAGACCGCCGAGTACCTCTGCCGCAACGGCATCGAGGCCGTGCCGTACCACGCCGGTCTGGACGCGGGCACGCGCGCCGTCCACCAGTCCCGCTTCCTGCGCGAGGAGGGCCTGGTCGTCGTCGCGACCATCGCCTTCGGCATGGGCATCGACAAGCCCGACGTCCGCTTCGTCGCCCACCTCGACCTGCCGAAATCCGTAGAGGGCTACTACCAGGAGACCGGCCGCGCCGGGCGTGACGGGCTGCCGTCCACGGCCTGGATGGCGTACGGACTCCAGGACGTCGTCCAGCAGCGCAAGCTCATCCAGGGCGGCGAGGGCGACGAGGCGTTCCGCCGCCGCGCGGCCTCCCACCTCGACTCGATGCTTGCCCTGTGCGAGACGGTCCAGTGCCGCCGCGTCCAGCTCCTGACGTACTTCGGCCAGGAGCCCACAGCGGCGGCCTGCGGCAACTGCGACACCTGCCTCACCCCGCCCGAGCGCTGGGACGGCACGGTGGTCGCGCAGAAGCTCCTGTCGACCGTGGTGCGGCTGAAGCGGGAGCGCGGGCAGAAGTTCGGCGCGGGCCAGATTATCGACATCCTGCTGGGCCGCAAGACGGCGAAGGTCATCCAGTTCGACCACGACCAGCTCTCGGTCTTCGGTATCGGCGAGGAGCTGGCCGAGGCCGAATGGCGCGGAGTCGTACGGCAGTTGCTCGCTCAGTCGCTGATCGCGGTCGAGGGCGAATACGGCACGCTGGTGCTGACCGAGGAGAGCGGCTCCGTGCTCGGCCGGCAGCGCGAGGTGCTGCTGCGCAAAGAGGCGCCGAAGCCCGCGTCGCGCTCCACGAAGGGCGAACGCAAGGCGAAGTCCCAGACGGCCGCCGCCGAGCTGGCGCCCGAGGCCGTTCCGGTCTTCGAAGCGCTACGGGCGTGGCGCGGCGCCCAGGCGAAGGAGCAGGGCGTCCCGGCGTACGTCATCTTCCACGATGCGACGCTGCGCGAGATCGCCACGGTGCGGCCGGACTCGATGTCCGCGCTGGGCGGTATCAGCGGCCTGGGCGAGAAGAAGCTGGCGACGTACGGGGAGGGGGTGCTGGAGGTGCTCGCCTCGTTCGGGGAGACGGAAGCGGCGGCGACCGCTCCGGAAGCTGGTGTCCCCGCGGCGGTGGCGTCGGCGGTCCCCGCAGCGAGTTCGGCCGCTGCCCACGCGTCGGCGGCCCCGGAAACCGGCCCCGCACCGGTCCCGTCCGCGTCGGCGGCCCACCACGACGACCCCGAGTTCGGCTGGGACGAGGAGCCGCCCGAGTACGAGTGAGCTCAGGCCCGAGCGGCGGGGCGGGCGGCGGGCCTACCGCGGGTCTGCCGCCCGGCGGCGTGCCGTGATCGCGGTGAGGTCGAGATCGACCGGGAAGGGGACGGAGACCTTCATCCGGTCGTGGAAGATCCCGGTGGAGGTGTACGCACCGGTGGCCGGCTCCAGCTCGAAGACGTAGACCACGGCCCTGCCGTCGTGGTTCTCGACCCGCCAGTAGTGAGGGATCCTCGCCCGTGCGTACTTCACGGGCTTGGTCTCCCGGTCCCGGGTCAGAGACTCGGGGGAGACGACCTCGATGGCCAGCTGTACGGACGCGGCGGGGAAACGAGTCTGGTTCGCGTCCTGGATGATCTCGCCGTCCACGACGATCACATCGGGTTCGGGCCGGTTGTAGCGGTCGATGTCGATGGTGAACTCGCGCACGACCTCCAGGTCATGCGGCACCAGCGACTGCAGCTGCCATTCGAAGAAACTGACCGCTCGTGAATGGAACAGGGTCTGCGGACTCACGAAAACAAGACTCCCGTCGATCAGCTCCGTGTGCGGAGGCAGATTCGGGAGTGTGTCCAGGTCATCGGCGGTCCAGCCGCCCACGGGCGGAACCGCCCACCTCGGCTCGGGGGCCTCGGGTTCGACGCTCATCAGTGCTCCCATGCACGGAGTCTCGCGGATCTGTCCAGCGTATCCGCCGGGAACCGGCTCGGAGCCGCGCGAACAGGTGAACCAGTTGCGTGCCATTGACGGCCGCGCTCCATCAGGGGCGCGGCCGCCGACCAGCAGGTGTCACGCCGACGGCACGATCCGCCCCGTCACCTCGCCGAGGCCGACGCGCGTGCCGTCCGGGCCCGGGGCCCAGGCCGTCATCGTCACCGTGTCGCCGTCCTCCAGGAAGGTGCGCTTGCCGTCCGGGAGGTCCAGCGGGTCGCGGCCGTTCCAGGTCAGTTCCAGGAGCGAGCCGCGCTGTCCGGGCTCGGCGCCGCTGACCGTGCCGGAGCCGTACAGATCGCCGGTGCGCAGCGACGCGCCGTTCACCGTCATCTGGGCCAGCATCTGGGCCGGTGTCCAGTACATGGTGGCGAACGGCGGCTCGGCGACCAGCTGTCCGTTGATCGCGACGGAGATCCGCAGGTCGAGGCCGCCGGCCTCTTCCTCGCCCGCGTCCTCCAGATAGGGCAGGAGCGGGAAGTCGCGGGCCGGGGGCGCGATCCGGGCCGTCTCCAGGGCCTCGAGCGGCGTCACCCACGCCGATACGGAGGTGGCGAAGGACTTGCCGAGGAACGGGCCGAGCGGGACGTACTCCCAGGCCTGGATGTCCCGCGCCGACCAGTCGTTGAGCAGGCAGAGCCCGAAGACATGGTCGCGGAAGTCGCCGAGCGGCACCGGACGGCCCTGCTCGGAGCCCACTCCGACGACGAAGCCGACCTCGGCCTCGATGTCGAGCTTGATGGAAGGGCCGAAGACGGGCGCCGCGTCGGCCGGCGTCTTGCGCTGGCCGGACGGGCGCACCACATCCGTGCCGGAGACGACGACGGTGCCGGACCTGCCGTGGTAGCCGATCGGGAGGTGTTTCCAGTTGGGCGTCAGTGCGTCACCGTTCGGCCGGAAGATCTTTCCGACGTTGGTGGCGTGGTGCTCGCTCGCGTAGAAGTCGACGTAGTCC
This sequence comes from Streptomyces sp. NPDC002785, assembly GCF_040295565.1. Classification (NCBI taxonomy): domain Bacteria; kingdom Bacillati; phylum Actinomycetota; class Actinomycetes; order Kitasatosporales; family Streptomycetaceae; genus Streptomyces; species Streptomyces sp. NPDC002785. The sequence goes on from NZ_JBEOVN010000083.1 coordinate 22,976, forward strand.
GCCACCTGGTAAGGCAGATGGAGCGTCACGGACTCGATCGGACGCAGCAGCGGTTCGATGTCCGCACGGTGTGCCGGGACCGTCACCCATGCGGTCAGCGCCCGCCGGACGTCCCGCCAGGCGGTGCGGCCCGCGGCCAGCAGCGCGGTCAGGTCCGGCTGGGCGAGAAGCTGCGCGTAGGGCGAGCCGAGTGCGTGTGCCGCCGCTCCGGCGTCCAGTACGTGGTTGCCGATGCGGACGCCGACCCGGCGGTCCTCGGGGTGGCCGGGGGTGGAGAACACACCGTACGGAAGGTTGTGCGGACCGAAGGGGTCGCCCTCGGCCAGATCGAGCGGGCTGCTCTGCTCGGACATGTGTTGCTGCCTCGCTTTCCAGGTCGCTTGGGGGACACGTTACGTCGGTGCTGCTACCCCGCGGGAGTGTCCCAACTGCTCCTGATGCCCGGAAAGTTCCGCCGTGCCCCCTGGTGAGCGGGGCACGGCGGTGGATCATCCGGCCGTGCGCGGGATCCGCTTCTCCCAGGTCCGGTGGAAGACGACCTCGCCGCCGTCCTTGCACACCACCTCGTTGGACGTGATGAAGTCAGTGTCGTCCGCACTGATTTCGGACCGGGTCTCGATCCGTACGTCCCATGCCATCTCCGGCCGGTGCAGCCGGATCGCCCAGTCGGAGCGGGTGCGTGCGGAGAGCGGGTCGTTCCCCCGGATCGTGTACGTCTCCACGGCGTCCTCGGTGAATTCCAGGCCGTCCGGGTAGACGCGGGTGCCGCCGTAGCGCGGGTCGACCTCCAGCCGCCATTCGTCCTTGGCGACATCGCGGACCACCAGGCGCTCGGGGCGCTGATCGTCGAGCGTCACCGGGTGAACGACGCCGAGCGGCTCCGACTGCTCCGGCTCCTCGAACCGGATCGCGGGGTCCTCGGTGTGCCGGCGCACCGGCAGTTCGACGAAGCTGCCGTCGGCGTCCAGGGTGAAGCCGACCGACCCGGCCTGCGGCCAGATCCACGGCCAGTACGAGGAGGAGACTGCGAGCCTGATCCGGTGGCCGGGCGGGAAGGTGTGCCCGATGCCGTTCAGGTCGAAGGTCACGTCCTCGGTCCCGCCCACCGGCCAGTCGTCCGCGCGGTCGCGGCCGTGCCGGGCGGAGAGGTTGAGCACGCCGCGGGTCACCAGGGTGGAGGAGCCGTCCGGTGCGACGTCGCAGAGCCGGGCGATCGCCTGGCCGCGCGGCACGTCCATCCGGATGCGCAGCTTCACCTGCGGGCGGCCCAGGATCTCGATCGGGGCGTCCTCGACCGGGAACTCGAAGCAGACCGACCTGGCGTCCTCGTCGCGCTGGTCGGGCGGCAGGTCGGCGTCATTGCCGAACGGGAAGAAGCGCCCGGCGTCCAGACCGGTCTGCTGCGGCGAGTCGACGATCTGCGGTCCGCCCTGCAGGGCGTACGCGACAGGGGAGACGTTCTTTGAGGGCCAGCTGGTGTCCCCCACCCAGCGTCCGGGCAGTGTCTCGTAGATCGTGGCGGGGCGGTGCGACTCGCTGATCCAGGACCGCAGCAGCGGCTCCGCCATGATGCCGGTGTCCTTGTCCTTCAGGTGCTGGTCCCACCAGCGCAGCGTCTCCTGGAGGAAGCCGATCGCCGGACCGGGCGGCAGCCCCCGGTCGGGATACTGGTGCGACCAGGGCCCGATCAGCCCGCGGACCTTGTCCGGGGCGAGGTGTTCGACGAGCCGCAGGACGGTGTCGCGGTACGGGTCGTGCCAGCCGCCGACCGCGAGGACGTTCGCCGTGATCGCGGAGTAGTCCTCGCAGACGCTGCCGTGCTTCCAGTAGTCGTCGCGGGTCTGGTGCGCCAGCCAGGTGTGGATGAATGGTTCGACCGTTTCCAGCCGCTGCAGCCACATGTCCTTCCAGCCCTCGCCGACCTGCGCCGGGTCCGGCGGCCGGGAGACGAAGGCCAGCATGGTGGCCGCCCAGGCGTGCATGTCGACGGCGAGGACGGAGCCGCCCATGTAGTGGACGTCGTTGTCGTAGCGGTCGTCGGTCGAGCAGACGGTGACGACCGCCTTCAGCGGCTCGGGGGCCAGCGCCGCGATCTGGAGCGAGTTGAAGCCGCCCCAGGAGATGCCGAACATGCCGACGCGGCCGGAGCACCATTCCTGCTCGGCCAGCCAGTGGATGATGGCGACCCCATCGGCCAGCTCCGTCGCGTCGTACTCGTCGCCCGGCATTCCCTCGCTGTTGCCGTGTCCGCGTACGTCCACCCGGACGGAGGCGTAGCCGTGGCCCGCGTACCAGGGGTGGCGCTGCCAGTCGCGCGGCGCCGTCCAGTCGCTCAGCCGGTACGGCAGATATTCGAGGAGCGCGGGGACGGGTTCGTCGGTGACCGGCCGCCAGATCCGGGCGTAGAGCCGGGTGCCGTCCGGCAGCGGAATGTAGACGTCCTCACGGGTGGTGTCATACGGATACGTGGTGCGGATGTGCATGGCGGTACCTCAGTGGACGGGGTGCATGGTGCGCTTGAGCCAGGGTGCGGCGGCGATGACGGCCACACCGGCCACCACCGCGATCGCGCCATTGACACCGAAGTAGGCGGGGTTGGAGACCTCGCCGTACAGCTTCACGACTTGGGCCTGGATGCCGTTGGCGAGGGCCAGCGAGAGGAACCAGAGCGCCATTGTCTGGCTGACGAACGCCTTGGGTGCGAGCTTGGTGGTCGCGGACATGCCGGAGGTCTCCAGCAGGATGTCGCCGAGGCCGAGCAGCAGATACGAGCCGACGATCCACCAGGCGGCCATCTTGTAGGTGTCGCCGGAGTGCCCGGAGGTCGGCAGCACCATCAGCAGGAACGACAGTCCGCCGAGGATCACCCCGATGGCTATCTTCTTGGAGGCGTGCGGCTGACGGGGGCCCATCCGGGCCCAGACGGCGGCGACCACCGGAGCGAGCGCGACCTCGAAGGCGCCGAGCGCGGAGGCGTACCAGCCGGCCGGGAAGTGGAAGCCGAAGACCTCGGTACGGGCGTTGGTCGACGCGAGCAGCATCATCGTCGAGTACGCCTGGAAGAGGATGAAGTTGAAGACCACGGAGGCCAGGAACAGCACCACGTACGGGCGCAGCCTGCCACGTTCCTCGCTGGTGACGCGCGGGCTGCGGAACATCACCACGAAGTACACGACCGGGGCGATCACCGAGGCGAGGGTGAGCAGGTCGACGAAGCGGTCCATGGTCAGCCACCCCGCCAGTGCCAGCGCGGTGGCGACGGCGGCGACCACGACGGCGCCGGCCACCATCAGCCGAACGGCGCGGCGCATCGGCTGCGGCTCCAGCTTGAATTCGGCGCCGTGCTGTCGGCCGGTCAGGTGGCGCCGGCCCAGTACGTACTGGATCAGGCCGAGGGTCATACCGACGGCGGCGGCCGAGAAGCCCCAGTGCCAGCTCGCGTGGTCCCCGAGCCAGCCGGTGACCAGCGGGCCGAGGAACGCCCCGATGTTGATGCCCATGTAATAGAGCGCGAATCCGGCGTCGCGGCGCTCGTCGTCGGTTCGGTAGAGCTTGCCGACCATGGTCGCCACATTGGGCTTGAGCAGACCCGTTCCGGCGCTGATCAGACCGAGGCCGGTCCACGTCATGGCGTCCGTGGGCACCGCCATGGCGTAATGCCCGCACGCGATCAGAATTCCGCCGTACAGGACGGCGCGGTACGAGCCGAGGATCCGGTCGGCCAGCCAGCCGCCGGCCACGGAGACCAGGTAGACCAGGGTGCCGTAGGCGGCCGAGACGGACGCCGCGGTCCCCGCCTCCATGCCCATGCCGCCGCGGGCGACGGTGTCGGCGAAGTAGAGGACCAGGATCGCCTGCATGCCGAGGAACGAGAACCGTTCCCAGACCTCCAGGCCGGACAGGGTCATCAGGCCCCGTGGCTGGCCGGAAAAGGCATGGTCGTCGCGGGCCGGCACCTGGGTCGGTTCAGTGTTGGTGGCCGTGTGGGACAAAGGAAGTACTCCTGATCGTATGAGCTGATCTCGAACATACCGGCGGTGGCGGGAAGGCGCCCATGGTGATCCAAAGGGGACCGGATACGCTGAGTTGAGTGATGACAGCGACACATCGACATTCCGTGTGATCGTCAGCAGACAGGAGATCCCCTCGTGACCGTCGTCGGGCCGTTCGGACTGAGCGTGCGGGACCACGCTCTTGAGACCGATGTCCAGGCCGGTTTGGCTGCTGTCGAGTCGGGGCTGCTCGATGCCACCAAGAGCGGCGTGCCCTTCATCACAGAGGCCGCGCAGCATCTCGTGCGCGCCGGGGGCAAGCGGTTCCGGCCGCTGCTGGCCATGCTGGCCGCCCAGTTCGGCGACCCCGAGTCGCCGGGCGTCGTGCCCGCCGCCGTCGTCGTCGAGCTGACCCATCTCGCGACGCTCTACCACGACGACGTGATGGACGAGGCGGACGTACGCCGCGGCGTCGACAGTGCCAACACCCGCTGGGGCAACTCGGTGGCCGTCCTGACCGGCGACTTCCTCTTCGCCCGCGCCTCGCACATACTGGCCGACCTCGGTCCGGAGGCCGTACGCATCCAGGCGGAGGCGTTCGAGCGGCTGGTCACCGGCCAGATCCTGGAGACCGCGGGCCCGGGCGACGGGCGCGACCCGGTCGAGCACTACCTCGAAGTGATGCGCGGCAAGACCGGCTCTCTGATCGCCGTGGCCTGCCGGTTCGGCGCGATGATGGCCGGCGCGGACGAGTCGGCCATCGACATCCTCACCCAGTACGGGGAGCGGCTCGGCGTGGCCTTCCAGCTCGCTGACGACGTGCTCGACATCGCCTCCGACTCCCACGAGTCCGGCAAGACCCCGGGCACCGACCTGCGCGAAGGCATCCCGACGCTTCCCGTGCTCCATCTGCGGGCCCAGGCCGCGGCCGACGGAAAGCCGGACGACCTGGAGCTCGTCGAGCTGCTGGACGGCGACCTGAGCGACGACGCCCGGCACGCCGAGGCGCTGCGCAGACTGCGCGCCCACCCGGCGCTGAAGCAGGCCCGACGGGAGACCATCCGGTATGCGCAAGAGGCGCGCGCGACGCTGGCGCCGCTGCCCGAGGGCTACGCGAAGGCCGCGCTGGAGGAGCTGTGCGACGCGGTGGTGCACCGGGCGGGCTGAGCGCGTCCGTGCGGCACCCCCTACGGGACGACGGCCCCTCGACCCGGTGGCGTCATACCGGAGAGGTACGCGGAGTTGCTCCCCGGGACTGACGATTCCGCGCCGCCGTTTTGGTCAGATGGAGAACAACCACTCCTGAACAAAACGGTGAGAATGGCGGCACGGGGTGGACGAGTGCATTCGGACGGAAGCCGCCGACCACGGAGGTAGGGCACACATGGCACCGAACGACAGCGTAGAGACCAACGACGGCACCAGGGGCGCAGCCGTCGGCCGTCGAAAGGCGGCGCGCTACATCGTCCCGGTCGCGGTGGCCGGGGTGGCGGCCGCGACGATCGGGCTCGTCCCGGCGCTCGCGAGCACCGGCGACCCCGATCTGCCGAAGATCACCGCACAGCAGCTCATCGAGAAGATCGCCGCGTCGGACACCCAGCAGCTCTCCGGCACGGTGAAGATCAGCACGGACCTCGGCATCCCGTCGCTCGGCGGTCTGGCCGGCTCCTTCGCCCCGGGCGGCAGCGCCGGCGACACCGGCAGCGGCAAGGGCGGTTCGACCGCCGACCCGCAGTCGAAGATGACGGAGCTGGCGTCCGGCACGCACACCCTGCGGGTGGCCGCCGACGGCCCCGACAAGCAGCGGGTGTCGATCCTGGAAAACGCGGCAGAGTACAGCCTGATCCGAAACGGCGGTCAGGTCTGGGCCTACGACAGCAAGACCAACCAGGCCTATCACGCCACCGAGGACCGGAGCGAGAAGAAGTCCGGGCACTCGACCCCGGCCCCCGAGGGCGTGCCGACCACGCCGAAGGCGCTCGCCGAACAGGTCCTGAAGGCCGCGGGCCCCACCACATCGGTGACGGTCGACGGCACGGCGCAGGTCGCCGGACGTGACGCGTACAGGCTGCTCATCAAGCCCAAGCAGAGCGGCTCCACGATCGACTCGGTCACGGTCGCGGTCGACGCGAAGACCGGTGTGCCGCTGAAGTTCACGCTGCTTGCGAGCAGCGGTGGCAAGGCCGTCGTCGACGCCGGATTCACCAAGGTCGACTTCGCGAAGCCGGCCGCCTCCTCGTTCACGTTCACCCCGCCCAAGGGCGCCGAGGTGACCGAGGCCGACGACGCGAAGGCACAGCAGAAGGCCGATGGCGCAGAGGGCCTGGGCATGTTCCCGGGCGCCGAGGGACTGGGCGCCGGGGGCCAGGGCTCCAAGGACACGAAGGTCATCGGCGAGGGCTGGAACGCGATCGCCGAGATCAGCACCCCGGGCGGCACCGGACTCCCCACGAAGACGTCGGGTGACGTACCGGCCGAGGCGCAGCAGTTCCTGGACTCGCTGGGCGACAAGGTCTCCGGCAAGTTCGGCTCGGGCACGGTCTTCAAGACCCGCCTGGTCAACGCGCTGATGACGGACGACGGCAAGGTGTACGTCGGCGCGGTCACACCGGACGCGCTGGTCAAGGCGGCCGACAACGCCGCCTGACGCCGAGGCGCGTCGAGCTTCCTGCCAGCGGCCGGCCGCCCCGCCGTACGGAGAGTACGGCGGGTAGATCGGAAGAGCGTCGG